>NZ_DBEXAY010000269.1:0-5637 GCF_048170485.1 Victivallis sp.
AAATGCAACCCTGCTTCTGAAATCTTTCACGGCTGAGTTCACCATCGGTCTCATGAAATGCTTCATCCGGGAGGATGGCGGCGCAAAGAGCCTCAGTGCAAATCCTTACGGGCTTTCGGATGACCCGATCAAGCTTGCCCGCGGGGAACGCGGTTTCATCTTTCCATACTTCAGCCGGATTCTAACGGGGAATATCTGGCGCAAGGAGTTCGACATCTGTGCATTCACCGAAGCGCTGAAAACGATCAACCAGTTTCAGCAGAAATGCGAAGAGCGGGAACAGATGCGCGATGCACTTCAGGCGGATCTTGACTACATGGAAGGGCTCCGGAAAAAAGGTTCCGGCATTTCCGCCGAGGGCGCGGACGGAGATGAGGAGCTGCCGCTGCCGGTTCTGGCGGGGGATCCCCGCTGGGAATTGCTGAAGAAGCTGTTGAAAGAGCTTGGTGTCTCCAATTCCTTCACGGAAGACGAGGTGATGGAATACGGGCTGTCATTCCGGACGATCCGCAGTTTTTTCGAGTTGCGCCACCGTTGGCAGATGATTCTGGAGCGGTCCGGCGGGAATGCTCCGGCTGAAGAGCTGGTGAGAGAACTTCATCTGTTCCAGCAGAAGAATCCGGAGCGAATGGGGAGTGCCGATCTTTTTCACAAACTGGCCGAGCCGGAATATCGTGATCTCTGGCGGGCGGATTATCCGGCGGGAAGCCGGCAGTCGCGCGATCTTCTGTGCGACGCTGTGCGTTATTTCGACATGCGTGATCGCGTGGAAATGTTGAGCGAGCCCATTCAGTTCACGCCGGCCGATGCCGTCTACTCCAGCCGTCAGTGTGATTTAAAGAGACTTTGTGTTTCGAAACGGCCGCTCAATTGCAGAATGGTCTGCACGACACAGATCGCTGTCCGGGATGAGCAGGGGGGCGTCACTTTGCAGGATTGCATTCTGCACTATTCCGCTCCACGTCTTCTGCGTGACGGTCTGCTCGGCGGAGAATCGTTCCATTATTTGACGCCGATGATAAAGGCGTTGAATCCGGCGGCGCCGGCGGAGGTGGATTTCGAGGAGAGTGCCGTGTTTCTGATGCCGGAGTGCGATGCGCGGGGAGAGAGGCGGTATCTGCTGAATTTCTCAATCGGGGTTCCGGTGGAGAATCTTCACGCCTCCTGCCCGGAGCGTTTTTCCTCAAATCAGTTTTATTTTGCCGACAGCGTGCAGCAGATGTTACTCTGGCCGGGAATTGAAAATGGGAAAAATGTGCCGGACTGGTTCCTGAAACGGAAACCGTTCGTATTTGTGTCGGTGGATCTGGGGCAGCGGACCGCCGGAGCGATTACGCGGATCCGGGTATCTCCGGGAGCCCGGCCGGGTGTGCACGCAATACGGCTGGGAAACGACGGGGTCACCGACTGGTATGCGGAACGAATCTATGGAGGGCTGCTCCGGCTTGCGGGCGAGGATGCGAAATTTCCGTCGAAGAACGGGATGGAGAAGGAGCGATACGGCAGTCGCGGGCGTTTCGCGGATGCCGGAGAGACGGCGGAGGCGCGGGAGCTCTGCATCCGTCTCTGCGGAAACGACCTTCTGGAAGGAGATGAAACATTTCCCGAACAGAATGACCGCTTACTCATTGCATTCAGGCGGGCTCAGGCGAAGTGGAGCCGGATCAACCGCTGGCTCTGGATGCTGAATACTCCGGGGAAAGAGGATAAGGTCCTTCAAGAGTATTCCGCCACGCTTTCCGAAGAGGGGGCGATGCCGTCTCCCTCTCCGGCGGTTCTCCGTCCTCTGCTGGAGGAACAGGAGATGATCTGGCGGCAGCTGCTGCCGGAGGTGGCGCTGACACTGGCCCGCCGCATTCTGCCGTTGCGCGACCGGATTTGGAAATGGGAATCGTGTCGCGGCGAGAACGGGGAGTCCTGCCGGCTGGTGCAGGAACCGGCCAGGCATCCGGCCCGGGTTCGGATCTGCGGTCAGCGCGGGCTTTCGTTTGCCCGGCTGGAACAGCTCGAGGAGTTCCGGAAACGGATTCAATCGCTGAACCGCAATCTCATGCGCCGGGCCGGAGCCGCGCCGCAGCGCCCTTCGGAAATGCGGGAATTGCGGATTCCGGATCCCTGTCCGGATGTTCTTCGCAAGCTGAACCAGATGAAGGAGAACCGGATCAATCAGACCGCAAATCTTATTCTCAGTCAAGCACTCGGGCTTCGGCTCAAGGGTTGTGCGCGGGGGAACCGTCCAGAAGAAATTCACGGCGAATATGAGCGGATTCCCGGTGTGGAGCCGGCTGCGTTTCTGGTTCTGGAAAATCTCAGCCGGTACCGGTTCAGTCAGGACCGTTCCCGTTTTGAGAATTCGCGTCTGATGAAGTGGTCGCACCGCCAGATCCGGGCCAAGCTCACAATGATGGCGACGGAGATTTTCGGTCTTCCCGTACTGGATGTTCCGGCGGCATACTCCTCGAAATTCACCGCGGAAGGGATTCCGGGATTCCGGGCGGAATTTTGTTCGAGAACGGTATTCGAGCGTGGAATCGGGAGGCGTTTCCCGGCTGAGGAGCAGGCGTTTCCGGAACTTCGTGATCTCGCGAAAAAACTGGAGATGCTGGGCAAACCGCTTCTGATCCCGAAGGATGGCGGACCGCTTTTCGTGCCTTTCTGCGGCTCGGATACTTTGATTCAGGCGGATATGAATGCGGCGTTCAATATCGGACTTCGTGCGGCGGCGCATCCTGCGATGCTGACGATTCGCAACCGGATCCGGGTTCGCCGGAATCAGTCCGGACTGGTTCCCGCCCGCGAGTCCAAGTTGGCCAAACTGGTGTTTCCCGAAACGGACCGTCTGGAGCCGCAGGAGGGGAAGGAGACGCCGGATGTCCTGTTTGCTCTGCCGATCCCTGCGGCTCTTCTGGAAGGGGAGGGGCGGCAGATCTACCGGTTTGCCGACCCGGAGAAACACGGATTGACGCTGATTTCCGGAAAAGATCTCTGGCGGACGGTCAAGAAAGAGAAATGGCAGCGTTGTCTGGCATTGAACCGGATGCGCCTTGAGGCGGCGGTGCGGGCGTCGGAGCAGATCGATTGATGGGGGAGAACTCCGATTCCGGCACGACCATTCCGGTTCGCCGGCTTCACAATTACGTATATTGTCCACGGCTGATGTACTTTCAGTTTGTGGAAAATGTGTTTGTCCCCAACGCCGATGTGGTGGAGGGAAAAGGGATTCATCAGCGGGTTGACAAGCCGGATGTGATTCCTGAGTATCCCCTTGAGGAAGATACCGGGCGGAAAAGTATCCGTTCCTTGGCCTTATCCGATTCAGACCTGGGGATTCACGGGGTTCTGGATCTGCTGCGGGAAGAAGAAGAGGGATGGCGCGTTTTTGATTATAAGCGCGGGAGTCCCCTGCGTACTTCGGCGCAGATGTTGCAACCCCGAGAAGCGGATGCCGTTCAGCTTTGTGCATACGTGATGCTGGCGGAAAAAAACGGCTGGCGGATTTCCGGCGGATCCATCTACTATGCGGAAACGAAGCAGATAGTGGAGGTGGATTGTTCGGATACTCTTCGAGAAACAGTTCGTCGAACGATTCAGGAGGTGCGGTCTGCAATAGCAAGACCGATGCCGGAACCGTTGTATGGAGATGTGCGTTGCCTCTATTGTTCGCTTTATCCGGTCTGTCTACCGGAGGAATCGCTGTTCTGGAAACGGCAGAAAAAACTTTCCGGGACCTTGCGTCCTCCGGTTTGTGAAGAACCGGGCGATGAGGTACTCGTAATTCAATCTCCCGATGTCTATCTGGCGCGCCGGGGAGAGTCGCTGGTTGCAACCAGAAAAGGAAAACCCGTTTCAACGCATCCAATTCACCGGATACGTTCCATTCATCTGTTCGGAGGAGCGCAATTTTCGACACAGGTGCTTCAGCTTTGTCTTGAGCATCATTTGAATCTTTCCTTCTTCTCGCCGGCGGGCAAATATCTCGGACGGCTGGACACGCTTTCCATTTCGGGATTGGATTCCCGGCACGGTCAATACCGTTATGCGGAAAATCCGTCGCTGGCGCTGCCGATCATACGGAGTATGATTGCGGGAAAAATCCAAAATCAGCGAACCATTTTACTCCGTAATTCCAGAAATCGTTCGGATTCGGTTGTCGATGAGTTGCAATGTTTGAGAAAAAAAGTGCTCCATGCAGAAAACAGAGAAAATCTTCTGGGGCTGGAGGGCCGGGCGGCCGCTCTGTATTTTGCCTCATTTCCGGATGTGTTAAAACAACAGTTTTTTTCAGAGCGCTTTACAGGAAGAAACCGTCGTCCGCCGCGAGATCCTGTGAATGCCATGCTTTCGTTGGGATACAGTGTGTTGTCGTCGGAAATCTCTGGAGTCTGCGCCTCACTTGGCCTGGATCCCTCCTGTGGTCTCCTGCATGTTCCCCGTTTTGGAAGAGCCGCTCTGGCGCTGGATTTGATGGAGGAATTTCGTCCTCTGATTGTAGACAGTGTGGTGATTTCTTTAATTAACCGTAATGAGGTTTCTCCGAATGATTTTGTGGAAGCATCAACAGGTTGCGGTCTTTTACGTTCTGGACACCGTGCCTTCTGGAACGCCTATGTGCGAAGAATGAACGAGGAGGTTTCGCATCCGGTATTTCATTACCGTCTTTCTTATCGGCGGATGCTGGAAATTCAAGCTGCTCAGCTGTGGCGCATTTTCCGGGGAGATGGCAATCGATATTTTCCCATGACGACCAGGTGAAATGAATGGCTGTGCGGCGACAGTACCTTGTTATATACGATATTGCCGATCCCAAACGTTTGCGACGTATGGATCGTTTGATTTCCGGATACGGATATCGTATTCAATATTCCGTATTTCTCTGTTCACTTTCGAGGACAATGAAAGCCGAATTAGAAAATGAAATTCGTCAAGTGATTCACTTTTATGAAGATCAATGTTGTCTGATCGATCTGGGAGAATTGGATGATCCTGCGGATTTGTTTGTTGTTCTGGGAAAACCTTTGATGAAAATTCCCAAAATAACGTTTCTCTGATTTGATTTTTTTCATTTGCAGCCTATTTTAAAATTGCAGACATGTTCTGCGTATTCATCTTTCTTCCGCCATCGGAAAGACATTTTTGCTTTTTTGGCAGCAGGTTCGTTTGATTTCGTCTTGTTGCGAGCGCGAAGAGGGCCGAAACGTTCTGCATCGGTGCTCGTGCTTGTTGAAAATCAAATAGTTGCACGTTGTTTGGTGAAAAATTCCCCCGGTATGATGTGCAGGATTTGACGGGCGCTCGCAACATGCTTTGTATTTTTCTGATTTTCAAGGCACTACAGCGCCTCCAGTCGAACCGACAGCCAAACAAGCTAGATTGAGGCGGGCTACCACCGGCAAGCAGCAGCTTGAGCAGATGAAGTCGAACCGACAGCCAAACAAGCTAGATTGAGGCGGGGATATTAATGCGCCTTGGGGTGAAGATAACAACAAAGTCGAACCGACAGCCAAACAAGCTAGATTGAGGCGGAAGCGTAACCAGCGCCAGCGCGTTCTCTTTGAATGTCGAACCGACAGCCAAACAAGCTAGATTGAGGCGGCATTCAGATTCCATTACGCCCCCTTCTTCTTGTAGGTCGAACCG
>NZ_DBEXAY010000270.1:0-2723 GCF_048170485.1 Victivallis sp.
CCGCATAATGTCCACTATGCCAAGCCGCCGGCTCAATTATTGACTACTGAAACGCCGTCGGCTTGACATAGCCTGATTCATTATGCGACGTTAGAAATATACCGTAAAGCCACGAGAAAGGCCCGGAAATCCCGACGGGTATAATCACCCTGCCGGATCAATAACCGAGCCTCTATGACGTTCGGCGAAGTTTCGAGAGATGCCGATCATACGGCGCGCCAGCACCGCCGGGCAAAAGGCCGAAGAGACATGAAGTCTTTTTTCGGCGCTTTTTGCTCCGGCTGGATGCAGGCGCTAAGAGATTACTCTTGCATCCTTGAAGAACTCAATCGCCAGCTTGGAGAGTAACGCGGAAGCCCGGTCGTAATCGTTCATGGCGGCATAATTTCGAAGCAAAGCCTTTTCCGCCGTGGAGAGCTTGCGGAACCCTTCGGCGACAATATCCATGAACTTGCGCAATTCCGGTTGCGCCGCACCTTCGGTAATCGCCAGATCAGAAACATCCCCGATCCCGAAATAGGCTTTCAGACCGCGCGACCAGCAAAGCGAGTGGATCCCGCGAGTTGCCCGGAGGAGTTTGTGAAACGAGCTTTATCGATGAAAAAATAGATCCCCTACCCTGTCTCTGCAACTTGAGTTCCCCTGCCTGTTGCTGACAAATTTTCTGAGTTGCAATTTCCGGCATCAACGTGTATAGTATGGTGTAAGGAGGCACCTTATGACGGAATCCGGCGATTTATTTGCAACGATAAAACGATCCCGCATCCTTCGATGGTGCGCCGCTCTGTTCGCCCTCTTGCCGGCGGCTTTTTCTGAATGGATGGCCATCGTGGTGACACTCTCTTATTTTCAATGGTCACCGTTGGGATATGAACCGTGTGGTCTGCAGGCTATCGCCTGGTTTCTAATGATTTATCCGATGTTGGCGATAGATCTTCTGATTCGCGGTATCGTAATGGCAGCGTACCGTTTGCCCTGGCTTTTTCTCCTGTTCCCGGTTGTGCTCGGTGTGTTTTTCCTGCCTATGGCGTACTTCTCGTGGTGGAGCTTTGCAGCACTTACTGGAATTGTGATCACTCTGCTGCTTTTTCTTGCGGCAATTGTAACGGATATTATTTTCTGGAAGAGAAGCACTGACCGTTCTTGATTCCGCCAAAGAGCAGGGTGCCGGGAATGGCTCCCCTGCCCTCTGCTCTCTGAATCCTCCGCATCAGGACCAGGCCCCGAACGCCATATCCAGATACAGTGTCCCCGTCCAGCCGTAGTCATAGAAGACCTGATGGTACGGGCTGTCATCCGGATCGAGCGAGGTTTTGCGCAGCAGCTGCGGCGGGTCGCACTCCCGACGGTCGTCGTAGAATTCGAAGAAGGTGCCGTACTTCTGATAGAATTTCTCCACCTCCCGCATGGTGTTTTGCAACAGCTGGTCCGCCTCCGCCCGGAATCCGTATCGTCTCAGGCCTTCGCTGATCAGATAGTTGATGTTGACCCAGACCGGGCCGCGCCACATGTCCTTCGCGTAGGCGGCTTCGGAAACCCGGCTGATCGAAGGCACCCCGAAGGGCGTCCCGAATTTGGCGGGGTCCGTGAGCTGTTTCACCATTCTTGCCGCCTGTTCTGGAGACGGCGCGCCGGAGAGCAGCGGCAGGAATCCGGCGGAGCTGTAGACGTTCGTCCGGCGGTTCGCCGTTACATCGTAATCGGTGTACATTCCCTCTGCGTCATCCCAAAGCCTTTCATTCATCAGGCGGTTGAGCCGGGCATGATGCTCCTGCCAGAAGGAAACATCTGCGGCAAAACCGTATCGAGCGGCAAATTTGCCCATGAGTTCGCATTCCCGGGCGAGATAGGCGTTGAAATCCGGTGCATCCAGCTGGATTGCTCCATCGAAACGCGGCGAATTATCCATGCCGCTTTCGCCGCTGCGGCAGTCGGCATGGGCTTCGATTGCCCACTCCATCAGTCCGGCCCCGTCACTGTCGCGGTGAGCGAAGATCCACTCCAGAAAACGCTTCAACCGCGGATAAAGCCCCCTCACCCACTCCGGATTCGATTCCGCCTCCTCCACCTTTGCGATGCCGAATGCGAGAATCGGAGGCTGCGTAATATCCGAGAAGCCGGTGGGCGATGCCGCATGCGGGATAAATCCGTCTTCCCGGCAGACATCGAAAACAGCGCTGATGAAATTGCGCGCCAATTCCGGATTCAACCGCCGCATGCCGATGGCGTGAAATACCGAATCCCACAGCCACATTCTGCGGTGCGGCCAGCGGTCCGGCGTGCTCCAGAAGTGTTTCAAAACTCCTTCCGGGGAACAGACCTGGGTTTTGAGCATCGAACAGGCTTTGGCGGCCGTACGGCGGGAAAGTTCGGAGAGTGACTCCGGCAGCGTTACTCCGGCGAACCAGCGGCGACGCGCGGCAAACAAGGTTTCAAAATCGGCGTCCAGGAGTTCCGGACAGAATTTTTCCCGCACTCCGAGCAGCACGCGCCCCCTGCCCTGCCGAATGCGCACCGCGTCTGCGAGGCCCAGAGCCCGGCACTCTCCATCGATCAGCAGATGATACGCGTCCGCCATTACACCGCGCACGACACGCCCCTGCCCGGTGACGAGGCGGAAATAATCCCCGGCCAGACAGCATTCCGCCGGCGGCCGGTCATCCAGCAGAACAGTGCCGCCGGCGACCGGAAGTTTTACTTCAAAAGCGGTCATGCCGTCGACG
>NZ_DBEXAY010000271.1:0-42895 GCF_048170485.1 Victivallis sp.
TTTCCCGTATCATGGTTCGGAAAGAAAAAAAATTCTTTTTTTTCTCCCGAACCGGCAACCGCCTTCTGATGCACCTCCCCCGGGCCAGATACAGGAGCAGAAGCGATGAATCAACTGCGACAACTGATCCGCGTCCTCGACGCACTGCGTGAAGTGACCGGACTGTACTTCGTCTGGAAGTGTTCGGAACGGAGCTGGCTGCCGCTGCTGCCGGAGCATCAACGCTACCATTGCTGTGCCTACTGCCGCGCGGTGAAGGAGTCGGGCGCGGCGGCGCTGCTCGGCTGCAACCGCCACCATGCCGGAGCGGCCTTTCACCTGGCGCTGGAGAAACGGAAGCCGTTCCCGCTGCTCTGCCCGGCGGGCGTGCTGGAGCTGGTGGTGCCGGTGGTGGCCGGAACCTGCCGGGCGGCGATCTTCGTCGGACCGTTCCTTTCGCCCGAAGGGGGACGCGGCGCGGGGCGGGCGTTTGCCGCGCTCTACGGCGCACTGCCGAAACAGCCCGCCTCCGCGATGCCGCAGTTCGAAACACTGCTGACCGCCCTGGTGGAGTCGGCCGAACCGGAGAGCTGGGAACGCAAACAACTGTCGCTGTTGCCGACACTGGAGTTCGAGCGGATGGATCCGCGGGTCTGCGCCGCGGTTCGCCGCCTGCACCGGGATTTCCGCCGTCCGCTGGCGCTCGAACCGCTCTGCCGGGAGCTGGCGGTAAGCCCCTCGCACTTCACCCACCTCTTCAAGGAGGCGGTCGGAATCGGATTCCGGGAGTATTTGCAGCGGCTGCGAATTGCCGAAGCGCGGGATCTGGTGGAACTGACCGACCTGCCGGTCGGCGCGGTGGCTTCCGAGTGCGGCATCCCCGACCAGAGCCGCCTCGCCCGGCTCTTTCAGCGCTACTGGAGCGTCACGCCGGGCGCACTGCGCCGCCGGAAATGCGACGGCGCGTGACCTCCCGTCAGGGGGCGGGCGGCGCGGCCTGGACGAGCTCCATGCCGCCGGAGCTTTCGAACTCCACGACCGGAGTTCCGGCCGGAACCAGCACCCGGTCGAAGCGGCGGAGCGGCAGTTCGGTGCCGCCTGCGCGGAGTGTTCCTCCGCCCGCGGTGACGATGAGGAGGCGGAGCCCTTCGCCGGCGAAGGCGGCTTTGCCGCGGATGTCGAACTTCTCCATGCGGAACCGGTCGGTGATGCTCCGGTCGAAGAGCACGCTGCGGAGCGATTTTCCGCACTGTTCCACCGGGCGCGGCCGCACGAAGAAGCGTCGTCTCACCTCGTCGGCCGGGTAGGCGGTGAAGTCGAACATCGACAGCGCGAAATCGATGTCGCGCCCCATGAAGCGCGCCTCCTCCGGCAGGACGCAGCCGTCGCGCTCGAATTCGAGCCGGACGACGAAGTCGGTCGGCTCCATGATTTCGATCATGAACACCCCTTCGCCGATGGCGTGGAGCAGTCCGCCGGGAACCAGGAAGAGATCCCCCGGCCGGACCGGAATCCGGTCGAAACAGCCGAGCATCGCCTCGATGTCCTGCGTTTCGATCATCCGGCGGAACTGCTCCTTCGACGGCGGCCGCTGGAATCCGAGGTAGACGGCGGCGTCCGCTCCGGGCCGGGTGCCGAGGATGCAGTACCCTTCGGTCTTGCCGGAGTCGGAGTGCAGAAAGCGCTTCGCAAACTCCACCGTCGGGTGGCATTGCAGTTGAAGCCGGATTGCCGAATCGAGGTACTTCACCAGCACGCCCGCGTGGTCGCCGAACCGTCTGCGGTGCGCGTTTCCGAGCAGATACTCCGGCGCGCGGGCGAAAAGTTCGGTGAGCGGAACGGTTCTCTCCCCGAGCCGGACGGGGGTGATCCCCTCCGGCGCGCGGCCGGGGTTGATCGCGGCGGTGTCGGAGAGGAGCCACTCTTCCGGGAAGTGTCCGTCCTGCGGCGGTTCGACGCCGGAGATCTCATCGAGCGTGCGGCCGCCGAGATAGCTGCGCCACACCCGGTTCCTGCCGAGTTGGAACAGCGACGGCAGCGGGGACGTTTCCGGGCGGAGCCGGAGGAGCGCGTTCTTCGCTCCCTTGAGCTGAAGTTGTCTCCCGTTGCGGAGCAGTTCCCCTTCGCCGAAGAGCAGTTCCGCCGAGAGCGGCTCGTTGAGTTCAATTTCACAGCAGGACCCCTCCCCGTCGCCGGCGACGAAGAGGTACTCCGCCGCCCGCCCGCGGGCGCAGGTGACCGGCTGATTTGCCCGGACCGCGACCAGTTCGGGGTGTTTCTCCGTCAGAAGGTCGAAAATGTTCCGGCAGGTGTCGTCGTGTGCGTCGCCGTTCCAGACCGGCGCTCCGGCGTAGCAGACCATGCCGCGGCCGAAGGAGCGGAGCGAGAGGAAGGGCCGTTCGGAGAGAACGGTGCAATCCCCCGCCGGTTCGAGCAGTTCGAGCCCGTCGTCGTCGATGTCGAGGTGTTTTGCGCCGACCAGATCGTGGAGCGGTCCGCCCGGAATCTCCCGGTGGAGTTTCCCTTCGCCGTCGAAGTCGCCGAAGGGGTAGCTCGCCACCAGCGTGCCGCCGGAACGGACGAATTCGCGGAGCGTTTCCGCCGTCCGGTCGTCGAGCGTGATCGCGTAGGGGAGGAAGAGCACCGAAATTCCGTCGAGCTCCAGCGTCTCCGGCGTGAGCACGACGAGCGGAATGTTCCGCTCAAAGGCGCGGCGATAGACGCCGAACCGCGCCTCCGCCGGCTGGTTGTCGCCGATGATGTGGCGCACTTTGGCGTTGACCGCCTTGACCATGAAGTTGGCGGTGCGGTCGTAGAGCAGTGCGGCGCGGGCGACCGGCTTGAGACAGTGGAGATCGGGATGGTTGCGGAGAAGCTCCCCGAAGCGTTTCACCGCTCCGGCGCGGGGGGAGAAGCTCCCGTCGGCGAGGGTGAGGCCGCGGCCGCCGAGCTGGAGGCCGGTTTTGAAGGGGGACCATTTCCAGTAGATGCAGCCGCAGGCGCCGTGCATCAGCGCTTCGAGATTCCAGCAGACGAGCTCGTCGGAGGAGACCCGTTCGGCGGTGAAGAGTTCGGAGTAGTAGTGGCTCTGCATCTCCGAGACGAGGAAGGTTCCGCCGCCGGCCGCGGCCGCCGCGTCAAAGGTGAGCGCGCGGAGCCAGGGCGCGTTGTCGCGCAGCAGCCGCCCGCCGGTCTTCGGGTAGAAGGAGATGCCGAAGCGGTCGACCGCCTGCGCGAGCTTCCAGTCGTCGGTACCGCGGTCGAATTCGCTCCACGCCGCGTTGCTCATCACGTTGTCGGCGATGACGAAATGGTCCGGATCGGCGGCCTTGAGAATGCGCGTCCACTCCGCGCACCGTCCGGCGAGGTTTTCGGTGCGGAACTCCTGCAGATCCACCTCCGGCATGATCGACGCCCAGAGCACCGGGTCGATCCGGAGCTGGGAGAAGTCGGTGTAGCTTTTCCTCCACACCCGGTTGAGTTCGCCGATGGTGCCGTACTTGCGTTCGAGGAAGCGGCGGAACTCGGCGAGCGTCCACGGGTCGAAACTCAGGAAGTGGCTCTCGTTCCACACGTCCCACCCGGCGAGGGCGGGGTGGTCCTTGAGCGCAGCGGCCGCCGCTTCGAGGAAGCGCTTCATCTCCTTCCGGACGGCGGGATGGTTGTAATTGAGCTCGCCGAGCCCGTTCTGCCCCGGCGCGAGCGTCCCGTCGGCGTTGCGGACCATCACCTCGTCGACCGGTAGAAAATCCGGATAGAATTCGAGGTTCGGGACCTGCCCGTGCAGTTCGACGATCACGTCGAGCCCCTCGGCCGCGGCGGCGTCGAGCAGTTCCCGCTGGCGGCGGAAGCAGTACGCCCCGTCATGGTAGAAGACCGGCGGCCAGACGACGACGGTGTTCATCGCGAGCGAACGCATCGCGGCGCACGCGGCGCGGAACTCTTCGGCGGTCTGTTCCTCGTCGAGCAGCAGAACCGCGCCGTAACGGTAGAATTCAGACATGGCAATACCTCACATGAAGAGAAAGTGTGTCACAGGGGGCGACCCGGGCGACATGAGCCAGCGTCGCCGGACCGTAGATGGAGGGGGCGCACTCCTTCGTGCTCCATCGCGCGTCCGCACCGCATAGTTCGCACTCCACGCGGATTGCGCATTCGGGCAGCGGCTCGAAGAGATGGAGTTCAACGGAACTTCCTTCCGGCCAGCTTCCCCGGAAACGGAATTCCCACTCCAGCTCCGCCGGGCGGCAGACCAGCGTTGCGGAAAAGGCGAGTTCGACGGCGGGGCGGTACTCCCGCACCGGGCAGAAGGCGTACTCCGTCCGGCACCGGACCGCGCCGGGCTCCTCGACGGCCTGCGGGCCGGTTTCATCGAGGTTGCGCGGCACGAACAGAACGCCCGCCGCAGTGCGCAGCATCGGCAGAAAGGGCAGCTGCGGCCCGGCGTAGGGGGCGGGAATCTTCCGGCCGAAGTATGGCAGCGGCATGAATTTTGCACTCACATCGACCTCGACGTCGTTCTCTCCGGTGATCCGGTTGTGCCAGAAGAACATGTTCTTGGTCATCCGGTTGGCGAGGGGGAGAATATAGTGGATTCCGCTCCGGCGGCCGGAGGCGCAGACGATGGCGGGGCCGGGGAGATATTTTACGAAACTCTCCTTCTCCGCCGGCAGTGGAAGTGGTTCCGGCCGCGGTCCGAGCGCGCACCATTTGAGCGCCATCGCCAGCCCGTAGACGCCGTAGCCCTGCGCCTGCACCTGGGTGGTGTACTCGTCGCGCATGCCCCGGTTGAACGCCTTGTCGCAACCGATCCTGCCGGTTTCGTCGATGCCGTAACGGGCGAAGAATTCGAGCTGGGCCCGGGCCGCCGCGACGCCGTCGCCCGGTTGCGCGACAAGGCCGTGCGCCTCGGCGAACTCCCAGAGGAAGATCTTCTTGGCCTCGGCCTCGCCCCGCAGGGAACGCCCCCACTTGGCGAACTCCCCGTCGGCGTCGATCAGGAATTTCCCATCGCGGCAGAACTCCCGGCAGATCTCCATGATCTCTTCGTGACGGCAGCTGGCGAAGTCGAAGATCTCGTCGAAGTGGAGCAACAGCCCGATGATTTCGGCGCTGTAGGCGTCGATCCGGCGGTCGGCGCGGCTGCCGCGGCAGTCGTCGTCGTTGAAGAACCCGTTCCCGAGGTAGCCGGAGAGCATGGCGTCGATGTTCTCCTCAATCGGCAGTTCCGGTTGCTCGATGTAGCCGAAGCGGAGCCGCAGGGCGTCGATGATGGCCGCCGCCACCCGGTAGTTGCGCGACGCTTCGTAGAGGTAGTGCATGTCGATCTGAAGCAGAAAGCGATCCAGCTCCGCCCGTCCGGCGGCGGAAAACGAGCGGGCGAACGGGCCGTCGTTCCCGCCGGTGAGATAGAGGGTGTAGAGCAGGGCGAAGGTGGTCCAGGCGCTGCGGGTGTCGTCGACGCGCACCGACGCGAGCGTCCAGCGGCGGCAGAGGTCGGCGAGGTTGAATTCGCCGATGGTCCACCCGGCTTCGAGGCCGCGGATGGCGCCGCCGAGCACCAGCCAGCCGGAGTCCTTGCAGTCGATTTCCCCGTCGACGGTCATGCGTCCGGCCGGATCGGTGTGGCGGGCGGCGAACAGCAGGGCGCGGTCGAGCAGGGCGAGATAATGACGTTTTTCCTGATTCATACTATGCCTTGATCGTGGTTGTTTCAAGGAGAATGTAACGCACTTCCCGCGGAAGCGTTATTCATGTTTTCAGGAAAAGATACGAAAATCAGGGATTTTGAATCGCCGGACCGGAGTCGGGTTTCAGTCCGGCCCGGCAGGCGGCGCGGAACGCGCGCGGCGAGCAGTTGTGGTGAAGGCGGAAAAATCCGGAGAAGGCGAACAGACTGGCAAACCCCATGTGCGCGGCGATCTCCCCGATGTTCATGTCGGAGAATTCGAGGTAGTGGCGGGCCATCGAGGCGCGCTCCCGGTCGATCATCGTCTTGGCGGTTTCGCCGCACTCCCGGCGGATCAGTTCGGAGAGGTGGCCGGGCGAGTAGTTGCAGTGGCGGGCGAGTTCGGCGACGGAGAGCGGCCGCCCGTGCCGCTGGTGCAGCAGCTGCCGGAGACGGCGGAGCAGCGGCGGACGGGTGTCGGCGTCGCCGAGGACGAAGCGGCGGAAGAGTCCGGAAAGCAGCGATTCGACCAGCAGGGTGTAGTCGTCGTCGTCGCAGAGCAGATTTTCGCCGTTGAAGAGGCGGCTGTTGGGGAAGGTCGCGGTGAGAAGTTCGCGGACGGCGTTGATGCATCCGGCATTCTCCCGCGCCGGCGGAATCAGCAGCGGCGGACTTCCGTCATCCTCGATGCCGCGCACCTCCATCTTGAACGAGAACCCGACGAAGGGCTCGTCGCCGTACCGGAGCAGATGTTCCCGGCGGGGGGGCACGAAGAGCAGCGCTCCGGCGGAGAGCTCCCGGGGCGGCGCGTCAGGCGTGACGAACTCCGCCGTGCCGGCTTCGGCCATGTTGAGCTGCCAGAAGAGATGCGAATGCATGGGCAGTTCAATCCGCCGGTCATGGCGGTGATACTCCCACAGCCGCAATGAAAGAGAAAACGGTACGCCGGACGATTCCACGGAACCCACCTCCTGCGGGCTAATATACCCCGCATCCCCGAAAAATCAACCTCGGGCCCTCCGCCCGGACTTGCAATCGCTCCGCTTCCGTGGTATTGGTAGAGGAGTGACAAGAGACGCAATGCAAACCGAGGAGCGACGCCGCGCATGGCCGGGGTGTTTCTGAAAAACGGACTGCCGGGCTGGTCCGGGCTGGAGGCGGGATTTCACCGGCTGGAGGCGGGCCATGAGACGATTCTCCACCGGCACAACTTCTATGAGCTGGAGATTGTGACCCGGGGGCGCGGCCTCCACCGGATCCACGGCCGGGCCCTCCCCTTTTCCGCCGGGGAGTGCTGGCTGATCGGCGGCATCGACAGCCACGGCATCTCCTGCGAAACGGAGGTGGAGGTCGCCAACCTCTCCTTTCGCGGCGACTCGCTGCCGGAGGAGATCGGCTTTCTGCTGGAGACCCGTTCGCTCTGCTGCCGCTTCCCGGCGGAGGAGCTCGCTTCGCCTCTGCGGAAGTTTGAGATGCTGGCAACCGCCCGCCCGGAGGAGCTCTTTGCCCGCGCCTGGACCGGGGCGCTTCTGCTCGAACTGCTGATCGAGGTCGTGCGGAAGGCGGACCCCGGATACGTCGCTCCGCCGCCGCTGGTCCGGAGCGCCGCGGCGTGGGCGCAGAAGCACTGCCGGGATGACGCTTCGCTCACGGCGCTCGCCGCGGAGCTCTCGCTCTCCCCCAACCATCTGGGGAAACTCTTCCGCGACGCGACCGGGATGAGCTTCTCCGCCTACGTGACCGGAATCCGGCTCAACCGCGCCTGTTTTCTGCTGACGAACACCGACATGCCGCTCAAGGAGCTCGCCTTCGAGGCCGGATTCCGGTCGCCGGAGTATTTCCACCGGGTGTTCCGCGAACAACTGCTCTGCACGCCGGCCGGATACCGCCGCGACGCCCGCCGGGAGGCGGCCGGTCACATCTGTTCGAATTGATAGGGGAGCGAGTCGAGAAAGAGTCTGCCGTAATTCTTGGTGAGCACCCGGCGGTCGAGCAGGACGATGATGCCGCGGTCACTGCGGCTCCGGATCAGCCGCCCCACCCCCTGCCGGAACTTCAGCACCGCCTCCGGCAGACTGTATTCGGTGAAGGAGCTGCGCCCTTCCGCTTCGATCCGCGCCATGCGCGCCCGGATGAGCGGGTGTCCCGGCGAGGCGAAGGGGAGCTTGGTGACGATCACG
The DNA here is from genome assembly GCF_048170485.1 of Victivallis sp. Classification (NCBI taxonomy): domain Bacteria; kingdom Pseudomonadati; phylum Lentisphaerota; class Lentisphaeria; order Victivallales; family Victivallaceae; genus Victivallis; species Victivallis sp. The sequence continues at coordinate 7,828 of NZ_DBEXAY010000271.1, forward strand.
TTGCTCAGCGCTTCGCCGGGCACATCCACTCCGGTCCAGAAGCTGTCGGTGCCGAAGAGCACCGAATCGATGTCTTCGCGGAACTCCCGGAGCAGTCTGGAGCGGGTCAGATTCTCCCCCTGCACCAGCAGCCGGATGCCGCTTTCGGAGAAGTAGCCGCGCAGTGCGTCGGTGCAGTAGCGCAACGACTGGTAGCTGGTGAAGAGCACGAACGCCTTGCCGTGGGTGAACTCGATGAAACGGGGAATCTCACCGGCGAGCGCGGCGTTGAAATGCTCCGAACTCGGATCGGGCATGTTGCGGGAGATGTAGATCTTCGCCTGGTCCGGGCCGAACGGCGAGTCGAGCAGCAGCGTTTTGCCGTTCCGGAATCCGGTCCGTTTCCGGAAGTAGTCGAAGCTCCGGCGCACGCTCAGCGTCGCACTGCACAGCATCACCGGGAAATCCTGGTTGAACAGCACCTCGCCGAGGATCTCCGCCACGTTGAGCGGCGCCGCGTGCAGCACCACCGAATGGCGGTCCTTCTCCGCGTAGTAGACCGACTCCGGAATCGAGCGGGAGGTGAAGCTGTCGATCGCGTCGATGAACTCCCGGCAGCGGGAGAACTGCGCCTCCAGTTCCGCCCGGAACGACGCGTCGTCCTCCTCGTCGATCTCCGCCTCCAGCGCCCGGCAGAGCTGGAGCAGTTTCCCGCTCAGCCGGTTCGGAAAGCGGGCGGGATCGCTCACCTCGCGGGCATTTTCCCCCCGCTCGGCGAGAAAGTTCTCATACGGCGTGAAAAATCCGTACGCCTCGTCGCGCGCCTCCGCCACCGCGCCGCGCAGTTCGGGCGGGTAGCCCTGCCGCATCAGCAGCCCCCGCGCGGAATCCGGGTTGTAGAGCCGGTTCAACGTCGCGATCACTCCGGCGCGCGAGAGGTGCAGTCCGAGGTGTTCGGCCGCGTTGTTTTCGAGCGTGTGCGCCTCGTCGATCAGCACCGCGCCGTAGTTCGGCAGCAGTGCTCCGGCGTTTCCTCCGGCGCAGCGCATCGCCAGGTCGGTGAAGAAGAGCGCGTGATTCGCCACGACGATGTCGGCACTCTCCCACTCCTGCCGCGCCTTGAAGTAACAGCAGTTGCGGAAAAACGGACACTTCTTGGCGAGACAGTTGCCGGTTTCGCAGCAGACCAGATTCCAGGTCGCCGCCTCCATCCGGAAATCGATCGAATCGCGGTTGCCGTCGGCGCCGCGCTCGAGCCATTTGACAATCCGGTCGAGGTCGAGCGCGAGCGAGGGCGCGGGCAGCAGTGCATCCCGCTGTTCGCCGCTGAGCAGGGAGAGCCGGCGGCGGCAGAGGTAGTTGTGCCGCCCCTTCGCGAGGGCGGCCCGGAAATCGACGCCGGTAAGTTCGCGCAACAGCGGAATGTCTTTGTCGATCAGCTGTTCCTGCAGATTGATCGTCTCGGTGGAGATGATCGCCGGGCGGCCGCGGCTGCGCGAACGGTAGATGAGCGGCACCAGATAGGCGAAACTCTTGCCGACGCCGGTGGGGGCTTCGACGCAGAGGTTGCCGCCTTCGCTGAGCGCGTCGGCGATGGCGCCGGCCATCTCGATCTGCTGCGGCCGGAACTCGTAGGGCCTGCCCCCGCGGGCCGCCGCCTGCCGGAGCGGACCGCCCGGAGCGAAAAACTCCTCGCACAACGGGCGGATCGGCGGGAGCTCTTCCGCTTCGAAAAACTCGGGCGGAACATCGAACTCTTCGGGGTTGAATTCGCAGTCGAACTCCCCGGGCTCCGGCTCTTCGCCGGGCGGAAAAAATCCAGCCGGAATAATCATGATCTCTACCGTTTCTCCAGATGGCGGCGGATCTCCCGGGGGAGGTTCTGCAGATACTGGTCCGGCAGATTGAAGCGCTCGGTCACTTCGCGGATCAGCCGGGAGGCGTGCATTTCACAGCCGCTGGCGAGGTCGGCGGCGGAGCGCCGGATCTCCACGGCGATCTCCGGAATCCGGCAGCGGAACTCCCCGCCATCCCTGCCGGCGAGTTTGAGCTTGAGCTCCTCGGTTCCCTCCAGCGTGAGCCGGAGGGTGAGCAGCTCTTCGGCGTATCCCAGCTCGGTGTAGAGTTTGCCGAGAAAACAGACCGCCTCCGAAAGGGCGGTGGCGAGCTGGTTGTAAAGCAGAAGGTGGTGCGGCACCGGCCAGTAGGCGATGTAGTGGAAGAGGCCGGACTTGAACACCTGCCACATCTTGAGCCGCCCTTCGGGGAGCGACCGCAGAGAGACGTTGGTCAGGTAGCACTTCTCCAGCTCCCCCGGCTCGATGAAGCCGGAGGAGGCCAGCAGTGTCCAGGCGTCGCCGACCGCCCGGCGGATCCGGCTGAGCGTGAAGTGTTCCTCATCGAACTCCGGCGGAATCACCTGAAAGTTGAAGAGCACCGCCGGCACACCGGGCGGGGGCGATTTACGCCGCTTGAAGAAGAGCTGGGCGTGGCTGACCGCATCGCGGAATTCGCTCAAGTCCGCCCCCTGCCGGACGGTGTCGCGGCTCTCGTAGAGGATGCCGCGCAGCATCCTGCCGAGCGCCTCGCGCTGGTTGCGCAGCGCCCGCTGGATCAGCGCATGCATCTCGACCGCGCGGAAGGCGGGGCGGCTCGAAGCGTCGCTGGTGCGGATGTAGAACATGCCGGTCTGCAGTTCGTTCTCGATGCTGGCGGTGCAGACGTGGGGAAGGTTCCGGAAGGGGCGGACCACCAGCACCGCGTACCGCCTGCCATCCACCAGCGGCCGCTCGACGGTGAGGTCGATCGGCGGCTCGACGTAGCGGTTGATGAACGGCCCCACCGTCGAGGGGTCGAAGGAGTGGGTCTCCTCCGGCGTCAGCCCCTGGTAGACCGAGGGGTGGCCGGAGGCGTCCTCGCCGACGCCGATGACGATGTAGCCGCCTTTGGTGTTGGCCAGCGCGAGGCAGTGGCGGACGATCTTCGCCCGCGCCGCCCGGCTCATGGCGGTCCAGCTCATTGCCGCCTTGTAGTCCAGCTCCTCGGACTCCACGCCGCGGTAGATGAGTTCGCGCATGTCGCGGGGCTCGTGTTCCGGCGCCTTCTCCATGGACTATTCGGAAACCTCCTCGTCGTAGATGATGTGCTGGCAGTTGTCGCAGTAGGTGACAACCCCTTTCTGAATGCCGTTCATCGCCTGCGGCGTAATCCGGAGGTGGCAGTTGCCGCAGATGCCGTTTTCGATCTTCACCAGCGGAATTCCGCCGTTGCGCCCCTTGAGCAGGGTGTTGTAGCGGCTGAGGGTTTCGCTGTCGACGCCGTGGATCAGCGCGGGGCGCGCCTCCTGGAGTCTGGCGATCTCCTGCTTGATCTCGCCGGCGAAGGCGATCAGCTCCTCGAACTCGGCGCGGGCGCTCTTGACCGCCGCGTCGTTGGCGGCTTTGATCTTCCGGTACTGCGCCTTCGCCTCCTCGAATTTGTCGAGCAGTTCGATCACGTCCCCTTCGAGTTTGCCGATCTTGTTCTTGTTGAGGGCGACGGTGTTGAGCATCGCCTGGTATTCGGTGTTCTTCTTGACCATCGCCGACTGCTGCTGAAGTTTGCGGCTCTCATCGGTCAGGCGGGCGATCTCCGATTCGGCGGATTTGATTTCGCGTTCGACCTTGTGCGCCGCCTCCGCCGCCGCGGCGGTCGAGGCGACCAGCTGGTCGCGTTTCGCCTTGAGCGCATTCATCTCGGAGGGGAGCAGCTTCATGCGCTGTTCCAGGTCGCGGATCCGCAGATCGTTCGCCTGAAGCTTCAACAGTGACTGAACCCATTTTGCCGGCATGTTATCCTCCGTCTGGTATGTTGTTCAAAAAAGTTCCGGCTGGTCGTCGCCCCGGCCGCCCCGGAGCGGCGAAAGGCCCAGCTTGTTCCACGCTTTCGGGGTGGCCACGCGCCCCTTCGGCGTACGCACCAGAAACCCTTTCTGGATCAGGAAGGGCTCGTAGACATCTTCGATCGAATCCTCCTCCTCGCCCACCGAGACCGCGATGTTCTTGAGCCCGACCGGGCCGCCGTGGAAGTTGGAGATGATCACTTCGAGAATCCGCAGGTCCATCTCGTCGAGCCCGTCGTTGTCGATCTGGAGCATCTCGAGCGCCTCCGCCGCCACCTTGCCGGTCACCACCGAGTCGGCGCGCACCTGCGCGTAGTCCCGGGCGCGGCGGAGCAGGTTGTTGGCGATGCGCGGGGTGCCGCGACAGCGCCCGGCGATCTCCATGGCGCCTTCGTCGTCGATCTCGATGCCGAGGATTCCGGCGGAACGGCGGAGGATCTGCGCGAGACTTTCCGGATCGTAGTAGTCGAGCCGCATGGTCAGCCCGAAGCGCGACCGCAGCGGCGCGGAGATCATCCCCTGCCGGGTGGTGGCGCCGATCAGCGTGAAGTGCGGCACCGTCAGCCGGATGGAGCGGGCGCCGGCGCCCTGTTCGAGCATGATGTCGATGAAGAAGTCCTCCATCGCGCTGTAGAGGTACTCTTCGACCGTCGAATTGAGCCGGTGGATCTCGTCGATGAAGAGGACGTCGCCGGGTTCGAGCGCGGTCAGGAGGCCGGCGAGGTCGCCGGGTTTCTCGATGGCCGGGCCGCTCGAACTCTTGAGGTTGGTGCCCCGTTCGTTGGCGATGATGTAGGCGAGGGTGGTCTTGCCGAGCCCCGGCGGACCGCAGAGCAGGATGTGGTCGAGCGCCTCGTTGCGCGCCCGGGCGGCCTTGACGAAGAGCTCCAGCTGCTCTTTTACGCGGGGCTGGCCGGGGAAGTCGGCGAATTTCGGCGGCCGCAGGCTCTGCTCCTTTGCCGTATCGCGTTTGTTCAGTGTCGAAGTGATGAAACGCTCTGTCATATTTTCATGAACGCACTTGTTTTTGCGGGATTGCCGTGTTAGTTTATAGGTATTATAGTAAAAATAGCGCGAAAACGGGAAAATTGCCAGTTCCGGCAGGAAAAAAGAAAGGATTTCAGGGAATGATGTTCGATCTCGAAAAAGCGTTGCAGTCGGCCAATACGATCCGGATGCTTTCCGCGGAAGCGATTCAGAAAGCGAAGTCGGGCCATCCGGGCATGCCGCTGGGCTGCGCGGATTTCGCGTTCACGCTGTGGTACAAGTACATGCGTCACAACCCGAAGAATCCCAACTGGCTCGGTCGCGACCGCTTCATCCTTTCCGCCGGACACGGTTCGATGCTGGAGTACAGCCTGCTCCACCTCTTCGGCTACGGGCTTTCGATGGAGGAGATCCGCAACTTCCGCCAGTGGAACAGCCGCACCCCGGGCCATCCGGAGTACGGCCACACCGCCGGCGTCGACATCACCACCGGTCCGCTCGGCAGCGGATTCGCCTCCGGCGTCGGCATGGCGATCGCCAAGCGCTACTTCGCCGCCAAGACCGGGCTGGAGGAGTCCGGGCTGATGAACAACCGCATCTTCATCATCGCCGGCGACGGCTGCATGATGGAGGGGTGCACCTCGGAAGCCGCCTCGCTCGCCGGCCACCTCGCCCTCGATGAACTGGTGGTCTTCTACGACGACAACAGCATCACCATCGAAGGCGGAACCAATCTCGCCTTCTCCGAAGATGTCGCCGCCCGGTTCGCCGCCTACAACTGGCGGGTCATCCGGCTGGACAACGCCAACAGCATCGCCAAATGCGACGCCGCGCTGGCCGAGGCGCTCCGCTCCGACGGCCGTCCGACGCTGGTGATCGGCAAGACCAGCATCGGCTACGGCGCGCCCAACAAGCAGGGCAAATCCAGCGCCCACGGCGAACCGCTCGGCGAGGAGGAGGTCGAGGCGCTCCGCCGGAACCTCGGCATGCCCGCCGAACCCTTCACGGTGAGCGACGAGGTGCGCGCCTTCTGCGACGCCCGCGTCGCGGAGCTGGAGAAGGAGGCCGCCGAATGGGAGGCGAAATACCAGAAGTTCCTCGAAGCCGATCCGGAGCGCGCCGCGCTGATCATGAGCTACGTCAACCGCACCGTGCCGGAAAATATCGCCGAAGAGCTGCTCAAGGTCGCTCCGGTCGACAAGCCGGTCGCCAGCCGCGCCTCCTCCGGAGCGGTGCTGCAGCGGGCGGCGGCGCTGGTTCCGTCGCTCTTCGGAGGGGCCGCCGACCTCGCGCCCTCGACCAAGACCAACATCAAGGACGGCGGCGACTTCTCCGCCGACAACCGCGCCGGGCGGAACATCCACTTCGGCATCCGCGAGCTGGCGATGGGGCTGGCCGGGAACGGTATGGCGCTCTTCGGCACCGCGATTCCCTACACCTCGACCTTCTTCGTCTTCTCGGACTACATGAAGCCGGCGATCCGCCTCGCCGCACTGCAGAATCTGCATGAGATCTACGTCTTCACCCACGACTCCTTCTACGTCGGCGAAGACGGCCCGACCCACGAGCCGATCGAACAGATCGCGATGCTCCGCACCATTCCGAACCTGACGGTGATCCGGCCGGCCGAAGCGCACGAAGTGGCGCAGGCGTGGGCGGTCGCGCTTCAGGCGAAGGGACCGGTCGCGCTGCTGCTCACCCGGCAGGATCTCGCTCCCTACGACGCCGAAACCGCGGCGAAGGTCGACGTCGCCCGCGGCGCGTTCGTGGTCAGCGACGACGAGGAGTTCGACATCGTCCTGGTCGCGACCGGCTCCGAAGTGAACCTCGCGCTCGGCTCCGCGAAACTCCTGCGGGAGAAGGGGGTCGGCGTCCGGGTGGTCTCGATGCCGTCGCAGGAGCTCTTCTTGCAGCAGGATGAGGCCTATCAGGAGGAGATCCTCCCGAGCTGGTGCCCCTGCTACGTCTCGATCGAAGCCGGAACCACCTACGGCTGGCAGCGCTTCATCGGCCGCGACGGCCTCGCCATCGGCCTCGACCACTTCGGCGCGTCGGCTCCCTACAAGAAGCTCGCCGAGGAGTTCGGATTCACGCCGGAGGGGGTCCTCGCCCGCATTCAGGATCACTTCGTCTGCTCCGACGAGGAGGATGACGAGTGCGGTTGCGGCTGTGACTGCGACTGCGAGTGTGACTGCGACTGCGACGACAAGGAGTAACGGAAAAACAGCGGTTTTCGCGACCGGGATCTGCCGGAGGGAGGTTCCGCCCCCTCCGGAATCCCCGGAGAACAGGAGGGATTCATGAGAAAGTTGACCCGAAGCTGGCAGATCTTCCGCAAATCTCTCACTCTGATCGGGAAAGAGAAGAAACTGCTGATCTTTCCCCTCCTCTCCGCCTGCGCGATGCTGCTGTTGCTCGTCTTCATCATCGCCGGCATTGCCGGCGTGATCTGTTTCGCCGCCAACGGTTCGCCGGAAGGGGTGCAAGCCGCCTTCGCCGACTCCGGCACGGAGGAGGGGAATCCGGCGCTGAATGCGGTCGCTTTCGCGATCTTCGCACTGGTCTATCTCTTCTGCATGACAGTGGTGAACTTCTGCAACACCGCCTTCTTCAGCGAGATCCTGCGGGGGCTCGGCGGGGAGAACGTCTCGGTTTCCCGCGGTTTCGGCTACGCCCTCTACCGGCTGAAGGCGATTTTTCTCTGGTCATTGCTCGCTTCGACGGTCGGCATCGTGCTGAGCGTGCTGGAGCGGCGCGCCGGGCTGGTCGGCCGCATCGTGCTCAAACTCATCGGGGTGGTCTGGGCCGTTGCGTCGGTCTTCGCCATCCCGGCGCTCGTCTGCGACGCGGAGCTCACCAACCCCTTCACGGCATTGAAGCGCTCCGCGTCGATCATCCGCCGCACCTGGGGGGAGACCCTCATCGGCTTTGCCGGATTGCACGTCATCACCGGGGTCGGCGTGTTCCTCTTTTTCCTCGCGGTCTTCGGGGTGGGGGCTCTGGTCGGCGCGGCCGGTGGCGGCGCCGTTCCGGTGATCGCCGGGACGAGCGTTGGAATATTGCTCTTCCTCTGTCTTTTCGCCTTCTGTTATCTGGTGAGTGTCGCCGAAAAGGTCTACATCGCCTCGCTCTATCTCTACGCGACCGATTACGACGAATACAACCTTTTCGACGAAGAGGAGCTCGCCGCGGCGTTCCGCTCCCGGAAATAGAACGCCCTAGCCGAGCAGCAGAAGCAATCCCGAATTCGGCGGCATCTCCAGCGTACCGGCGCGCCACGTCGCGTTACTGTCGGAGCGCTGGTCCAGCAACTGCCGCCCCGCGGGCAGAACCAGCGCGCCCTTGAACGGTTCCGGCTGGTTGTTGACCGCGATGAGCGCGGTGCGCCCGTCGGCGAAATGGTGTTCGGTGAGCTGAAGGAACGGTGACGGCGACTCCGCCAGCCGCCGGGGATGAAGGATCTCCCGGTAGAGCTTCCACGCATCGGTTTCGAATCCGCCGATGGTGTTCGCCGCCGCCGCTTCGAGCGGGAAGTTGAAAAGATAGACCACCCCTTTGCCGAACCGGTGGCGGAAGAAGGCGGGGTTGCCGTCCGCCTCGCGCCCGAGAATCTCCGCACCGTACGAATTCATCCGGTAGCGGATGCGCCGGGGCAGGGTGAACGAGAACCCGGCGTCGAAACGGAACTCCGGCCGGTCGTCCGTCACCCGGCGGTCGCGGACTCCCGCGCCGAAGACGTCGTCGATGCCGGAGAGGATGGTGTCGTTGAGCGAGAGATAGAGCGTCGCCCCGTTGCGGACCCGTTCGAGCAGTGTTTCCCAGCCGCGCACCGAAAATCCCGCCCGGCCCGCGGCGGAGGGGAGAAAGTAGCACGCCGCTTCCGGCAGCTCCTGCCGGGCGTGACGGAAGGCGAGGTGAATTCCCGCCTGCCGGGCGAGCAGATAGGTGCCCAGCGCGGTGTGTTCATCGGTGACGACGGCGACCGCGTCCGGCTCCCGGGCCGGGAGTGCGTCGAAGGGCAGGCCGTCGAGGAAGTTCCGGAAGTCGCGCAGAACCTCCGCCGTCGGATGCGGCGTGCGGTCCGAAGCGAAGAGGCCGTGTTCCAGCCCCGGCTCCTTCCAGTCATAGGGGGCGATCGCCTGTTTCTCCTGATCGAAGGCGCACCACCAGAGCAGGCCGCGCCGGTCCTCGCTCCAGAGGTTCCACAGAATCGAGCGGAGCGAGGCGGCGAGCACCTCGTAACTGCCGACGATCGGCCGCCAGGTGCCGGTCTCCTCGACGAAGCAGGGTTTGCCGCCGATGTCGCCCGAGAGCCGGGCGAGAAACGCCGCGTGGTGGAGGTTGCGGATGCGGTTGAACTCCTCGCCCCCGTAGGCGGAATCCCACAGCGCGTAGGGGTGGACCGAGAGCAGGTCGCTCCACTCCGCCTGATCCTCGATCCGCCACGTTTCGTCACAGCTTTCGCCGAAGCCGGTGACGCTGACGCCGATGATCGGCCGGGTCGGGTCACAGCTGCGGATGGTGCTGTGGATGAGAGCCGTCCAGCTCCACGCGCCGGCGGAGGAGTCGATCTTCCCGAGCAGGTTGGTTTCGTTGCCGGACTCCCACGCCGCGATGGCCGGATGGTGCTTCATGCGGTTGACGAAACAGCGCAGATAGCGCACCTCCCACTGGAGCGCGAAGGGATCGCGGTAGAGGTCGAGCCCCTCCAGCGCCGGCGGCACGAAGAGTCCGAAGGTCATCTGCCCGGTCAAAGGGCAGACGATCAGCTTCATGCCGTACTTCTGCGCGAGGTCGGCGAAGGTTTCGAACCGTTCCAGCATGACCTCATCCACGCCGGCCCGTCCGGCCTCGGTGTCGGGGAGCGGGTCGTCGCCGAACCGGACCTCCTTGAACCGCCCGCCGACGGCGTCGCTGTGGGCGGAGCGGAGCTGGCGGATCGGTTGAAAGTCCGGCCAGAAGGGGAAACAGCGCAGCAGTTGCACACCGTACTTCGCCAGCGCGGCGAGATCCGCTTCTATCGAAGCGGCATCCCAGTTTCTCCACATGTGAATCGCCTCTTTCGAGGCCCAGAAGTTGACGCCGGTGGCAAACCGGCCCGACGGAACGGGGAATGAATCCATGATGTTTCCTTGCGGACAGAATGTGCTTACTTTGCGGGCGAAGGGGGGAGGATCAGCACGAGCCGGCCGTTGCCGGAGAGCGTGCACCGCCGCCGGACGAAGGGGAGAAACGCGCTCTCGCCCGCCGAAAGCGGCACGCCGTCGAGCGACACCCGTCCTTCGACGCAGAGCGCGATGTGGAAACACTCCTCCGGGAACTCCACCGTGCGTTCGCCGTCGACCCGCAGCTCCTGCGCCTCGAAGAAGCGGACCTTTTCGCGGTCGATCAACCGGTTCCAGCCGGGGGCAACCGGTTCGGGGCGCGGCAGGGAGAGCGCCCGGATCTCCGCTTCACTGCGGGGCTTGTATTCGAAGAGGTTGAGCGCGGTTTCCGGTGCGAGTCCGCCGAACCGTTTCTCCGGGGCGATCTCCCGCTCGCCGCAGCGCGCCTCGGGGTTGATGGTGAGGTCGGAGGGCTCCATCACTTCGACCATCGTGATGCCGGGGCCGATGGCGTGCGGCAGTCCGCCCCAGACGATGACGACCTCGCCGGGTTTGACCGGGATCTTGTGCATCATCCCCAGTCCGCGTTCATAGACGCCCGCCAGGGATTCGCGGCGGAACACCGCCTCGTCGAGCGTTTCGTTGAAGCCGCAGTAGACGTAGGCGCCGGGGCGGCAGGCGAGGATGATCCACGCCTCGGTTTTGCCGAAGTCGGCGTGGAAGTAGCGCTTTGCATCCGGCACGGTCGGGTGGACCTGAACCGGCAGCCGGATGGCCGAGTCGAGAAATTTGGTCAGCACGGCGGGATTGGCGCCGTAGCGGGCGAAGTGGGCTTCTCCGAGCAGGTCGGCGGGATATTTCTCGAGCAGGTCGAGAAAGCGGACCTCCTCCCCGTCGATCCGGACCTTGCTCAACCCGTGCCCCGGCGCCTGAAATTCGCGGGTGTTGCCTTCGATGCAGGAGGCGATCCAGTCCTCCGGATAGTAGCCGTCGGCGGGATTGGTTTCGCCGCGCATCCGGTCGATGCCGCTGCCGCCGAGATAGAGGCGGCGAACCCGGTTCGGAAGGAACTTCAGAATTGCATCCATGGTCAAACTTTCTCCTGAATTGTTGCTGTCACGCTCAAATTTCCGCTGTTTAGTATACCGCCGCCGCCGCGAAAAAAAATGGAGAAAGTGCGCATAATCTTGTAGAAAACGAACCTGGCGCGAGGCGGCCGCTCAACTTCAGTTGATCGAATCGAAAACGTACTGCGGCCGGAAATCCCCCCGGGCGGCGAGCGCCTGCTCCTGCGAGGTGATGCCGGTGAGCACCAGTGCGGAGACCATGCCCGACCGGTTCGCGCCGCGGATGTCGCTGGCGAGCGAATCGCCGAGCATCAACAGCTCCGACGGCTCCGGATGGATGCCGAACCGCCGTTCCAGCTCGCGGAAGGCGTGGCGGTAGATCGCCGGATAGGGTTTGCCGAGGTAGAAGATCCTGAGCTCGATGCCGAACTCCCGGAGCAGGTGTTCAATGCAGCGCGCCTGCCCGCCGGCGCCGATGCAGATGCCGCCGGAGACCGGGTCCGGCCAGCAGAGGTCGGGATTGGGCACGATGAACGGCCGCTCCGGGTGGCGGCGGAAGAAGTTCACCGCCGCCTCCCAGCTGCCGCGCCAGTCGTAGCGCCCCTCGCCCATGATGACCCCGGCGCAGTGGTCGATGCAGCCCGGATCGCGCTCGAGCTGGAGACAGCGGATGGTGCCGAGACTGCCGATGGCGAAGAAGGTGCGTCCGCGCCAGTCGTTCTCCTCGGCCGCGGTGTCGAGCGCCGCGAGGCAGGAGATGAATTCCTCCGGGCGGGCGGGGAGTCCGGCGCGGCAGAGGAAGGAGCACTTCTGCTCCATCGTATGGTCGCCGTCGTTGGTGAGAAAGCAGAGCGGAATTCCGGCGGCGCGGACCGAACCGAGCAGCTCCGCCGCGCCGGGCAGCTGCCGCGGACCGCACACCAGCGTGCCGTCGATGTCGAATACAATTCCCTTGAAGCGGTGCGCTTCGCGGTTCCAGAATTCCAGAAATTTCATCGCCCGTTCTCACTTCCGGGCCGGATTCCCCGGCCGTTCTCTTAAAATAGCCCGATAAAGCGGAAATTTCCACCCGGCGCACTTGATAAACCGGCCGGTTCCGGGTATTGTATGAGGAAACAAGATTCAGATGGGAGTTCCGTTTTGATGGAGTGGAAACAACTGTTGTCCCCGCACCGCGTCGGCAGTTCGAAGCCCGGCGTGATCACGCAGGACCGTTCGCCGTTTCAGCGCGATTTCGACCGGATTGTCTTTTCGGGGGCGTTCCGGCGGCTGCAGGACAAGACCCAGGTGTTTCCGCTGGTCAAGACCGACTACGTCCGCACCCGGCTCACCCACAGTCTGGAGACCAGTTCGGTCGGCCGTTCGCTCGGTACCGCGGTCGGGGTGGAGATCTGTAAAAACTTCGACACCGCCGGAGCGCAGCCGAGCGACATCGGCGCCGCCGTCGCCGCCGCCGCCCTCGCCCACGACATCGGCAACCCGCCGCTCGGGCACGCGGGCGAGGAGGCGATCCGCTACTGGTTCACCCACTCTCCGGTCGCCTGCGCCATGCGCGATGTGATGAATGAGGACGAGGCCGCCGACATCGAGCGATACGAGGGCAACGCGCAGGGGTTCCGGGTGCTGACCCGCCTTGAAATGCCCGACCAGAGAGGGGGGATGCAGCTCACCTGCGCCACATTGGCGGCCTTCGCGAAGTACCCGAGCGCGTCGCGGGTCGAGGTGAAGCCCTCCGGCGTGGCGGGCAAGAAGTTCAACTTCTTCCGCGAGGAGCAGGAGTTTTTCGCCGAGGTCGCCGAACACACCGGAATGATTCCGGCCGGCCCCTGGGCGTGGCAGCGCCATCCGCTCGCCTACCTGGTCGAGGCGGCGGACGACATCGCCTACCGGATTGTCGATTTCGAAGACGGCCAGCGGCTCGGGCTGATCGACTATCAGGAGCTGGAGCGGCTCTTTCTGGAGATCATCGATTCGGAGCGTTCCGCGGAGTACGTCGCGACCATCGCTTCGCCGATCCGCAAGGCGGAGTTTCTGCGCGCGCAGGTGATCGGCCGCCTGGTGCGCGAAGTTTCGGCGATCTTTCTTGAACACCACGACGAACTGCTCGCCGGGACACTGCCGCGGCCGCTGCTCGATTACGTCTCCTGCCAGGAGCCGCTGAAGCGGATTCAGAACCGGAGCACCCGCGACATCTACAACCACCGGCAGGTGGCGGAGGTGATCGGGGCCGGATTCGAACTGGTCTCCGGCATGCTGGACATCTTCGTGCCCTGCGCCAACGAGATGGCGCTGGAGCGGACCGGGGGCAAGAGCGCCTCGTTCCGGAGCCGCCGGATTTCGGCGCTGCTGCCGGATCTGGAGCAGCACCTCGCCGACGAGGAGTGGTGCCGGAACGGCTACCGGCGTCTGCTCACCGTGCTCGACTACGTCTCGGGCATGACCGACTCCTACGCGGTCTCGCTCTACCAGAAGCTCAAGGGGATCTCGATCTGACCGGCCGCCCATGCGGGGCCGGAGTGATCCGGGGTGCGGTTCACCGGCGGATTCCGCCGAGCCGTTCGAGCCCGAGCAGGGCGGCGTAGAGGACGTTGACCGAACTGCACGAACAACTTCTCCGGTAGTCCGGGCGGCAGAACGCCTTCAGAAAACGGCGGATCAACGGCTCCCTCACCGGCCGCCCGGGCGCCAGCAGCAGGCCGGTCATCAGATTGCCCGGAATCCGCACCAGATTGAAGAGATCGTGAAACCCCGGCGTCTGGCCGCAGCGCAGATCGAGTTTGCCATACGAAACGACGCCGCCGTCGGACCGGTGCACCAGCCGCAACGCCGTCGAATTCCGCCACGCGGTCGCCGGAATCGACCAGGTGCCGCGCCACTTCTCCAGTTCCGGGAGAAAGGTGCTGCACAACATCTCCTCGGTGACATCGCCGATTTCGCGGGCGATGGCGGAGAATTCCGGGCGTGGATCGAGCTCGTGGCAGAGGGCGAGCGTCAACAGAAACTGCGAGAGTTCGAAGTGGTTCCAATCCTCTTTGGGTTCGGCGGCGCGGCGGAGCGCCCGGTCGATCCTCCGGTCGTAACACGCCCGCCAGTGTGCGTCGCCCGAGAGGGCCCACGCCGCGAGGTAGAACATCGGCAGCCGGAGAATCTCGTGCGGCAGGACCTGATCCATCTGCAGCAGGGGGTCCGGCACGCCGTCGAGGGTGAGGTAGCTGTATTGATTTTCCGGAACGACCTCCCGCTCGCCGCGGGCGGCGAGCTTCACGACCAGGGAACGGATCTTCTCCCGCTCCGGCTCCGTGGCGACGTCGCTGCGGAAGTAGCGCCACAGCCCCCAGACCCAGAAGGTCAGCTGGTCGCGCGACGAACAGCTGTAACAGCTTGTGCCGTCCCGGTGGGAGACACTGCGGACCACGTAGCCTTCGCGGCCGTGCACGGTGGCGCAGAGCTCGAGTCCGCGCAGCAGTTTTGCGGCGAATGCGCGGCACTCCTCCGCGGCTTCCGGGAAGAGCCGGGCGCGGAGAAGCGCCGCGTGGATCATGATTCCTCCGTTGAGCGCGCTGTCCTCCATCCCGGTGGCGTAGCCGCGCGGATTCGGGAAATCGTGTTCGATCTCCTCCGGAAACGGCAGAAAATCGAAACGGTCCTCCCCGAGCGAGCCGAGGTAGTCGTAGAGGAGATTGGTGCGTTCGCAGAAGAGCAGACCGCGGATCTGCTCTTCTGCGGCATTCAGCGAGGCGAGAAGCTCCGGCGGGGCCGGAAAAGAGATCGGTTTCATGAAGTGAATTTTCTCAGCAGAAAGGTTATGATTTTCGAGAGGTTCTCCGCTCACAGCGGGTCGACGCCGAAAAGCGCGAATTTGACGCTCTTGTTGGTCTGTTCCTTCAACTGGGTCCGGGAGGCCATTTGTACATGCCCGTCCCCATATGCGGTCGACACGGAGTTCTTGTTGTGGATGATCCAGGGATTGGCCCCCCAGGTGCCGACGTCGCCGCCGAAAAAGACCGCCTTGGGGCCGTTGTTCATCACCCCTTTCCGTTTGCTGTCGATCAGCAGAACAAAACGGCTGGGGGAGCGCAGCTGCTTGAAATTCAGAAGCGTGTCGTTGGTGGTCATCCCCGGGGCCGTCATCTTGATCGAACCGCTCAGGTCGCCGTTCCGCCAGCTGCCGAGGTAGTTCAATCCGTAGCAGTTGTTCCGGATGAAGTAGGTGCTCGCCAGATTTTCGGCGGTCGCGAGATCGCTTTCCGGACAGAGGGCGACATGCCGGTTGCCGGTGCGCAGGAAACCGCCTTTCATCAGGGCACCCGCATAGTTCTCCACCCCCACTCCGCTTGCGGGGATGCTCTCCCGGTAATCCGATGCATAGAGCAGAATCAGCTGATTCATCGTCTTTAAGTTGTTGTTGCAGGCGGCGGTCTTGCCCCGCTGTCTCGCCTTGTTCAGCGCCGGCAGCAGCAGACTGGCCAGAATCGCGATAATCGCGATGCAGATCAGGAGTTCGATCAGGGTAAACGCGCGGCGGAACCGCGTCTCCAGAGGTGTGCGGATCATGATTCAACCTTTCCTGTTAAATGGCATCTTCGTATGGGCAATTGATTCTTTCCTGTTCTACCAGCGGTAATAGCGGTATGGATCGTCCGAGGCGATCGGGATGTCCGGATAGAAACGCTCCTCCGGGACCATCGAGAGGGTCACCGTCGACGGCAGATCCCCGGGATATTGCCGCTTCTCCTGCGAAATCTTCACCACATTCTTCTCCGGATGGAGCAGGGCGGCCGGCACGACGAACCGGCGGGAGAGCCCCCGTTTGCTTCCGGCAATGTTGATCGTGCGTTCCGGAATCTTCCGGCCGTTGACCTCCACCGCGAGGGAGCGCGAAGGCGAGGAGACCGAGAGAAGCGCATCGCTGCTCCGGCGGAGAACTTCCGGCGCGACATCGAAGGTGTTGCTGTGCTCTTCGACCCGCTTTTCGCCGGAGGCGGTTTCGGAACTCTTCCAGCGGCCGGAGAACGCCACGCCGCGTTCCCGTTTGAGCTGGCGGCGGTGCTCCCGGTCCAGCCTTCTCCAGGCGTCGAACCGGTCCGCGGCGCCGAGATTGCGGAGCAGCCGCGAAATGAGATAATGGTTTCTGCGGCGGCTGGTCCGGTATTGAAAATCGGTTTCGTTCATCATCCACGGCGCCACCTGGAGCACCACCACGCTCCCTTTGCCGAGCCGGAGGGCCTGCAGGGCCGTTCCGCCGTTGGAGCGGCCGGTGAATCCGGCGAACTCCAGCTCAATCCGGCAGTGCAGATCGGCGTTGGAGATTCCGCGGAACTCCGGAACCGCCCCGAGATCCCCGACGAAGTCGGAGAAGCGCTTTTCAACTCTTGTCTCGAACCTGCCGGGGAAGAGACGGTTCAGCTCCTCCTGCGACAGCGCGAGGGCGAAGACGTTCAGCCCCCGCTGGACCGCGCCGGTCAGGTCGCCCAGTCCGGTGCCGGAGGAGACGACCAGCACGCCGGATTCCGGAACCGCCGCGCAGGGCTGAAACGCGACGCCCAGATCCTCCAGCAGCTGCGCCGCCCTCTTCCCGCCGCTGAACCAGGTCGGCCGGGCGGGCTGTATCCGGGCGGAATCCAGCCGGCAGAGCAGCCGGCGCAAGAGCTCGTCCGCCTCCGGCTCACTCTGCGTCCGGCCGGAAAGATCGAACTGGGAGAAGATGGCGATGCCGTTTCCGCTTCTCCATTCGACCGCGGGGGTGTACTGCAGGTCGAAGCCGCACTGCATCAGCGGCAGGAAATCGCCGATGACCGGCTTCTCCAGCGGAACACTGCAGACGTTGCCCCGGTTGCCCGCCCGCCACGCCCGGGTATTGGAAAATCCCTGCCAGTTCCAGACCGGGTCCTGCCGCTCCCATCCGGGCAGGGCAAGTTCCGGCGGCGTCAGCGTGGAGGCCCCCCGCCAGTCGCGGACCAACTTCGCCGTGAAATCGGCAACCAGCGGGAAGACGGTGCGGATTCCGTACTCGTTGCTGCGGAATCCGAATTTGGCGAGTCCGGCGGAGTCCTGTTCCAGCACCAGCAGCCGTCCGCCCCGCCGCATCTTCTCCGCCAGCGGCAGCGGACAGCCGGGCAGTGCCTGACGGCCGACGACCAGCAGATCGATCTCATCCAGATCGGCATCGCTCTTCACGGTCCGGAAGGGCACGCCCAGACGCCGGAGCGCCGCCTCACTCCGCTTCTGCGGATCATACAACCCGACCCGCGACTGCAGCCGGAGCGACGGGGCGGAGGCGACCAGATCGATCTGGAAGCGGTCGCTCCGCTCCTCCCCGTTGTCGAAACGGACCGTCGCCTCGATGGGGAGCGACCGCTCCCGGCAGCTCGCCGGAATCGGAAAGGTCACCGGGAGGTCGCGCCGGGTGCCGGGCGGCAGAGAGAGTTCGCTCCGCTCCTCCAGGCCGAGCGCCGGAACGCGCCAGCGGACCTCCGCATTCCGCACCCGCCGGGAATCGTTCAGGATCACAATCGTCTTTTCGATGGTTTCACCGGGGCGGAAGGTGTGGGATTGTTCGGTCACGTCACCGGGTTTGCCGCCGATCCAGGCGATCAGCTCCCGCAGGTTCGGCAGCCCCGCTTCGCCGACCCGGCTGACGGTGTAACTGCCGTATCCGTCGGCCGGATAACCGCCGCCGCGCCGGGTGCGGTCCGGCACGATTCCCGGCTGTTTCAGATTCCGGAAACGGTCCGGATGAAGCTGTTCGTCAACCTCGTTCCGGCAGCGCCAGAATTTGCCCTGATCCCAGGGGAGGATGGCGGAGACGCCACGGGCGCGCATATCCCGGTAGTTCTTCCCGATCATCGCGGCGATCACCTCGTCGCCGTCCTCGTTGGCGGAAAATCCGCCGATCTCGCCGTACTGAACCGGCCGGTTTCCGGCGCAGAGGCGGCTCTGCCGTTTGTAGCGGATCTCCTTGAGCCGGGAGCTGCGGTACGCCTTTTCGCCCAGAATCGCCGCGTTGTACTCGTTGAACCACATGCACTGCACACTCCGGACGCGCCAGATGAAGTCGGGCCCGCGGTAGCTCGACCACGAGGCGATGTGCGGATTGCCCCACTCCACCAGCATGAGCGGCTTGACGCCGGACCGCTCCCAGTGCTCGAACCAGTCGCTCCGCTCCTGTGCCGGAACCCAGTTGAGGTAGCAGTTGATGGAGAAGATGTCGCCGAGATTGCCCGATTCATGGTGGTAGACCGGCCGGGAGGGATCCAGCTGTTGGATGAGCTTCGCCGAGAGCAGCGCCTGGCGCCGGTTTTTGTAATCGACGGCGTTGGCCCTCTTCATGAATGGATCCGGGGCGTAGACGCCGTCGATCTTCTGCGGATTCTGGTCGCCGTAATAGCCGGTTGCGTTGTGGTTGACCGCGTACAGAACCACGCCGGGAACGTTCTGGAACCGCCGGATCAGAAATTCCGCCATCTTCCGGTAGCGCTGTTCGTTTTTCTTCAAATCCCATTCGAAATCCTTGATGTGCGGCAGCGTCAGCGAAGTGAGCACGCCGGCGCGGGAGCTCTGGAGGTAGAAATCATCCTGATAGCCGACCATGCCGGGCGTGAAGAAGTAGTTGTAGGCGATCAGGTGGTTGAACCCGTTCTGTTTCGCCCGTTCGGCGTAGCGGCGCGTGGCGGCGGCGCTGGAGTGGTCGGCGCCGTCCCGCATGGCGGAGCTGCACAGACTGCGCAGATGGATCACCGACCCGTTCAGCATGAAGTTTCTGCCGTCGATCCAGAACTCCCGGAAGCCGAACTGTTGCGGCAGAAACGCATCCAGCGTGGCACCGTCCGCCGCTTTCAGGCGGAGATTGGCGGTGTAGAGGTTCTCCGGCGTATCGGTGTCCCAGAGGTGTTCGGCGAGCCAGTCGGCCGAGAATTGGATGCGGAACGGCCCCTCTCCGGATGGAATCCGGAAGCGTTTTGACTTCACCTGCTTGACCACCTCGTCATTCCAGAGAATCTCCGCTTCGAGGGTGTAGTCGCCGCCGCTCCCGGAGAGGCCGGTGTCGAAGGTGATCTCTTTCCGGCGGAAGCTGGTGAGGATGTGCACGTCGGTGATGGCCGCATGGAGCGGCTCCGCATGCAGATAGACGTCGCCGGTGATGCCCCGGTTGCTGATGGTCTTCGCCGCCTTGTGCTGCCGGTCCGGCGCCATGAAGACGCTGTCGCCGCTGCCGGAGGCCACGGCGGAGACCAGAATCGCCAGCTCATGGTTCCTGCCGGGGGTGACGAAGCGGGTGAGGTCGATTTTCCCGCCGGGGAAGTAGAGGTCGCCCGCGGGTTTCCCGTCGACGAAGATGCGTCCGGCGGTCTGGAGCATAGTGATTTCCAGCAGAACTCTCCGATTTCTCCAGCCGTCGGGGATGGTGATGGTACGCCGGTACCACGCCGAAACCAGCGCCGCGGGATTTCCTCCCGGGAACCGTTTCGCATCCAGTCCGTAAACCATCGTGCTGTCGCCCGGCTGGTTCTTTTTTTTGCCCATGCCGGGCCAGATGCCCGGGACCTTGAAGAATCCCCACCCGGAATGTTCCGCAGGCATCCTGCGGGCCGTCTCCGCGGTCAGGACCGGGTAGAACTGCCACAGTCCGTTCAAAGAGACGATCTCCCGGGTCGAAGTGGTCCGGCGCCAGGCGTCGGCCATGCTCCAGTTTTCCTCCAGCGACAGGCCGTTGGGCGGCGGCGCGTCGCGCAGCGAATTTTCGTCCGCGGCGAATCCCGGCAGAAACAGAAGCGTCATCGCGCAGATAAAAAGAAGTTTTCTAATCATGGAAATCTCCGTTTGATGAATGAATTCTATTTATATTTTATGCCAAAAGTCGTTGCATGTCAATACAGCACCGATTATATTATATCGTGAAACGGTTAAAATATATATGGAAAATTAACATCATGCAGTATCCGCGGAAAACAATCACGGCCGACCGGGAGGAGTTTCTGCCGGAGACCGTCACCCATCAGGAGGCGGGGGAGCAGCGACTGACGGTACACCGCCGGAACAGCCGGCTCTACTACCTCTATCTGCCGCCGGAAATACGGGAGATGGTATACGTGGAAAATTTCTTCGAAACCCACTGGCTCAAACGGGCGCGGTTCCATCGGCGGAACGTCCCCTGGCCCTCGGTGGAGTTTGTGCGCGAAGGGGCGCTGCGGGTGGAGACGCGCGAATGGGAAACACCGCGGATTGTCCATGCCGGGAGTCTGTTGTGGATTCCTCCGGTCTGCGAGGCGACGCTGAGTCCCGGGCCGGAGGGATTCTGCCGCAAAGTATCGCTGACACTGGGCGGAGCGCTTCTTCCCGCCTGGCAGCGGGCGAACGGCTTTGACCGCTGCCGGATTCTGCCGGAGATCGACCGGAAGGAGTTCGAGTTGCTTCTGGAGGAGTTCCGACTGCTCTACGAACAGCAGACGGAACAGGCGCTGCGGGAAAACGGCGTGGCAACCTGGCGGCTGCTGCAGTTTCTGCAGTCGCCCTATCCGGTGCGGGAGATTCCCGAGCGTTTTTTGAAACTGCGGGAGAAGATCCGCCACAATCTCCACCGTCCTCTGACCCTGGCGGAGCTGAGCCATGATGCGCAGTGCACGAAGATCCATCTGGTGCGGGAATTCCGGAAATACTTCGGCGAGCCGCCGCATCGGATGCTGCGCGGGATGCGCATGCGTCTGGCCGCCACCATCCTGCTGCAGAGGCCGGAACTCTCGATCAAAGAGGTTGCCGCGCAAGTCGGATATGAAAGTGCGCTGATCTTCTCCTCGGAATTCAAACGGTACCACGGGGAATCGCCGCGGAACTTTCGAAACGGAGTGACCGCATCTGCGGCCGGGAGGGAAGTTTGAAAGAAGGCTCTTGAAAAAGGGTAGTGTCCGATTTTTGCACACATTTGTTTTGCATATCTCTACGGCTGAGCCTGTGCCCTGGTTAAGCGCGGTCAGCGCCGCGAGCGGGATTCCCACAGCAACTCGGCCTTCTCACGGGCACAAGTGCGGTCAGCATTTTCCCCCGCACCCCAGCCTTCTCACGGGAACAAGCGTGGTCAGTATTTCCCCCCCGCAACCCAGCCTTCTCACGGGAACAAGCGTGGTCAGCATTTTCCCCCGCAACCCGGCTTTCTCACGGGAACAAGCGCGGTCAGCGCCGCGAGCGCATGTGAGAGAACTGCTTTGCGTTTCGCAAAGCAGCAAGGAGCAATTGCGACGCAGTCGAACGGAGTCGAGCGCAGCCCCTCCGGCGATTGAGGAGTTGGCGGGCGAAGCCCGACAAGTAAGGCCCGCGAGGGCCGCGTGCGGATCAGTATCAACCGACTTTGGTCTTCTCACGGGCGGGGAGGTCTGGAGGGCGACCGGCCCTCCAGCTCCCTCGACGATCATTTTCTCTCGGAAGTTCGAATATCCGCCTCCGCCCTGACCGCGCACCGCAGAAGTCGGAATTTTCCGCCACGGTACCGTCTCGCCCAGCATTTCCACATTCCGCCCCTCCCCCGCCCGTATCCTGCAGGAGCTTGTCAATATGACACCGTACAAATTTTTTGACAGGTTCGCAAGGATTTTTGCGATAAAACCAGATTTTCAACTTGAACGGAAGCACAACCGGCACTATAGTATGCCGTATTGGATCCGTAGCTCAGTCGGTTAGAGCAGGTGACTCATAATCTCCGGGTCCTCGGTTCAAGTCCGGGCGGATCCACCACTTTTCCCCTGACGTTCCGTCGGCAAAACGCTTTTTCTGCGAAAAAAATGAAAGCTCCCATTGTATTTGTAAACTCACGGCAGTACATTACAAACATCACTATGAAATCGTTTCATAACAGAGAAAAAATCAAAGAGGGTAAAGATGGCTTTGGTTCGCTGTGCTTCCAATCCGGTCCTGTCGGCAAAGGACGTTCCGTTCGATGCCTCACTGATCTTTAATGCGGGCGTGTGCAAATATCAGGGGCGGTATGTCATGGTGTTCCGCAACGACGCCGGATTTTCGCCGGACGGCAACTGGGGAAAAACCTGGACCAATCTTGGCATTGCATACAGCAACGACGGCGTGAAATGGGAGGTGAATTCGAAACCGTGGAAGGCGGCGGCTGATCTTGTCGCCTCTGATCCGGAAATCCTCCGCGTGTACGATCCCCGTCTGACGGTGATCGACGGCCGTTGCTACCTCTGTTTTGCGGTGGATACCCGACACGGGGTGCGGGGAGGAATCGCCGTCACCGAGGATTTCGAAACGCTCGAAGTGCTCTCGCTCTCCGCGCCGGACAACCGCAACATGGTGCTTTTCCCGGAGAAGTTTAACGGGAAATTTGTCCGTCTGGAGCGCCCCTTCCCCGAGTACAGCCGTGGTTATAAGGAAAAATTTGACGTCTGGTCGAGCCTTTCGCCGGACTGCCGCTATTGGGGAGATACCCGTCTGGTGCTCGGCATGGAGGATGTTCCCTTCGCCAACGCCAAGATCGGTCCGGCGGCTCCGCCGATCCGCACCCCGGCCGGCTGGCTGGCAACCTTCCACGCCACCATCAAGAATCCCGATCTCCGCCTGAACGGCTGGGAGAAATACGGCTGGTTCAAGGAATATGTTGCAGGTCTGATGCTGCTCGATGCGGAAAATCCGCAGAAGGTAATCGGTCTTGCGCCGGAACCGTTGCTTCGCGCAGAAGCGAAGTATGAGCTGGAAGGATTCCGCGGCAGTGTGATCTTCCCCGGCGGAATGATTCTTGAAGAGAGCGGGGAAGTCAAAATCTACTATGGAGGCGCCGATACTGTCGAATGTCTCGCCACAGCATCGCTGGAAGATCTGTTGGCGATGATCCAGCCGGTCACGTTCAGTCACTGACGAATCGGTATTTTTTAACAACACGGGGAACCGCTTTCTCCGGGGAAAATCCCGGAGGAAGCGTGTTCCCCTTCTTTTAAAATTCCCGGATGATGCTATATTAACTTTTTGAATAACCCGCAACAGCTGGAGTCCTCACTGAAATCATGGCTGCAAGTAAATATCAGATCGACATGTGCCACGGGCCGTTGTTCGGGAAGATCGTGCTCTTCTCTCTGCCGCTGATGTTCACCTATATCCTTCAACTGCTGTTCAATGCGGCGGATCTGATCGTCATCGGCCACTACGCTCCGCATGAAGCGATGGCGGCGGTGGGTGCAACGATGAACCTGAACTCGCTGGTTATCAATATTTTCATTGGAATTTCCATCGGCGCAAACGTGCTGGCGGCACGCTATTTCGGCGCCCGCGACCGGCGCAGCATCACCCGGACGGTGCAGACGACCATGACCGTGGCGCTTTTCGGCGGAATCCTGCTGATGATCGTCGGATTGCTGGTGGCGCGGCCGCTGCTGATTCTGATGGATACGCCGGAAAATATCCTGCCGCAGGCGTGCACCTACATCAGGATCTGTTTCTGCGCAATTCCCTGCATCATGCTCTACAACTTCGGCTGTGCGATTCTGCGGGCGGTCGGAGACACCAGACGCCCGCTCTTCTTTCTGGTGATCGCCGGCGTTATCAACGTATTGTTGAATCTCTTCTTTGTGATCGTCTGCGGCATGGAGGTGGCGGGCGTCGCGTTGGCGACGGCGATTTCTCACGCAATCTCCGCAGGGCTGATTCTGCGTACCCTCTCCGTCACCCGCGAGGCCTACCGGTTCAACCTGAAAAAACTGTATGTGGACTGGAAAATCTTCTTTGAAATGCTCAAAATCGGCATTCCTGCCGGCGTGCAGAGTTCCTGCTTTGCGATTTCCAACATGATCATTCAGTCTTCGATCAATTCGTTCGGCTCGCTGGCGATGGCGGGGATGACGGCGGCGCTCGGCGTGGAGGGAATCGTCTACGTCGGCTCCTTCTCCTTTCATCAGACCGCGATCTCCTTCGTGGCGCAGAACCTCGGCGGGAAAAAGTTCAAACGCATCCAGCGCAGTCTCTTCAACTGCTTTTTCTGCGCCTGCCTGTGCAATCTGATCCTGGGCGAAGGATTCTATCTCTTCGGCGAACAGGTGCTCCGGATTTTCAACCCGAATCCGGAGGTGATCGCCTGGGGACTGCTCCGCATGAAGATGCTGTTTACCACCTACTTCCTCTGCGGAATCATGGATGTCGCCAGCGGCGGGTTACGCGGACTGGGCTACTCCTTCCTCTCGGCGGTCATCACGCTCTTCGGCGCCTGCGTCTTCCGGGTGTGGTGGGTGTTCGAAATCTTCCCCCACTACCGGACGATGGAGAATCTTCTGCTCTCCTACCCGATCTCCTGGCTGCTGGTCGCCATCCTCAACAGCACCCTGCTCTACTGGGTCTGCCGGAGGCTCTTCCGGGCACAGCGATGGAAAGGCGGCAGAATCGGAGGCGCGAAGCGCCCGGCGGTGTAGTTCTCAGAACTTCTCCGTACCGAATTCCCGCCGCCGCCAGCTGCGAATCCGGTCGAGAAAGAGGGGAATCACGGTTGCCGCTTTGGCCGGCCCGATTCCCTTGATCCGCATTGCCTCTTCGACGGTCAGCGGCTGTTTTTCCGCCAGAGCGGTCAGCTCGGCGTCGGAGAGTACCCGGAAGGCGGGAACGCCCCGGGAGCGGGCCACTTCCGTGCGAAGCGAACGAAGTTCACTCTTTAAATCATTACACTCCGTTGCGGGCGAAGTATCCGGAGGCGTCTTTTCCTTCTCCGTCCGGCGGGGCGACGGGGTCTCCTGCCGCATTCTGGAGCGGGCGCGTGGTTCACGGGACGCCGGAAGTTTCCCCTCCTCCAGAAGAGGCGGAAGGGCAAGGAGCGGTTCGGCATGTCCGGCAAACACCTCGTAACCGCGCGCCGTCACGGTAAGACAGGGGTACTCTCCCCGCTCAATCCGGTCGAGGCAGCCGGCCTCTTCCAGAGCGCGGATATAGCGGCTGATCCGGGTGGCATTCAGCGCGGAGAGCGCGCCGAAACTGCGACTGCGGCTCAAACTCCGGCCGGGCGTATCCGCCCCGGAATCGCCGGAAAGGAGTTTGGCAATCCGGGTGGCGCCGAACCGGCCGTCGAATTCATCGACCGCCTGCAGAATGGCACGAATGATGACCGTCTCTTTGCCTTGCGGCGGGCGTTTCGCATCCTGCCCCCGGCAGTTGTCGCAACAGGCACAGTGCCACCCCTTCACGGACTCTCCGAAATAGGAGACAAGCTCCGCCTGGCGACAGCCGCGGGTGGAAGCGTAACTGATCACATCCTCCAGCCGCGCCATCTCGAAGTCGCGTTTGGCCTGCAGAGCGTCATAATCAAGATCCGCCTCACCGGTCTCCGGGTGGAGCAGTTCGGTCGTGCGTCCGGAAAAAGGAACATGCCAGTTCAGGCAGGAGCCGTTGAGCGCATTGAGAACCCGGCGGACCTGTTCCGGAGTGAGTCCTGCCGTATCCGCCAGCTCCTCCACCGTATGGGAGCTCTCCTGCCGGAGCGCCTCTCCGTAACGGCGGATACAGCGGCTGATGAAACGGGAGCGCTGGGTGTTCTCCAGCTGATGAACCAGCCGGAGCTCTTCCAGATCGCCGGTGAAACGCAGAATTCCACAGCCGGAACGCCGGCTGCCCCGGGCGATCAGCCCCGCTTTCTCCAGAATGCCGAAGGCGGCGGAGAGCTGGCTTTCCGCCCGCGCTTCTGGAATCTGCGGGAGCAGGTCGGCCGCGGTGACCTCCAGCGTGGTTGTCTGTTCTTTCTGCCCGAGCCGGCGCAGTGTCCGGTAGAGAGCGCGGATCACCTCTTCCGGCGGGTTGCCGAGATCGATCAGAAACTCCTGCACGAATTTATCCCGGTACGCGAAGAGCAGTACGCAGTCGGCCGGCGCTCCGTCACGCCCGGCACGCCCCGCTTCCTGATAATAGGCTTCGAGCGAACCGGGCAGATTGTAGTGGATCACCTGCCGGACGTCGGGGCGGTCGATCCCCATCCCGAACGCATTGGTGGCGGCGAGAACCGGACAGGGTTCATTCATGAAACGCTCCTGCGCCGCCGTGCGGTCTTCGTCGGACATTCCGGCGTGATAGCCGATGACGCCGAATTCGGCGACCAGCTGTTCCACCGCCTTGCGGGTGGAGGCGTAAAGGATGGTCGGCACCTTGCGGGCCAGCCGTTTGCCGACTGCCGCAAGTTTGCTGGCATCCGACGAACACTGCACAACGGAAAAGGAGAGGTTCGGCCGGCGGAATCCGGCGACATGCAACCGCATTTCCGGCCGGTGAAGCTGAACACAGATATCCTGGCGGACATGCGGCGTCGCCGTTGCCGTAAAGGCGCACACCTGCCGGATGCCGAACCGGTCTGCAACCTCCCCCAGCTGTCGGTAGGAGGGGCGGAAATCGTGCCCCCACTGGCTGATGCAGTGCGCCTCGTCGACCACCATCGTCTCCGGCGGGCAGTGCTGCAGAAAGTCCTGAAAAAACGGCGCCTGAAACCGTTCCGGCGCAACGTAGAGCAGTTTGACCGCTCCGGCGGCGGCGGAGTCGGTGATCCGGCGCTGTTCCGGGAACGGCACGATGCTGTTGATGAAGGCGGCGGGGATTCCCCGCTCGGTCAAGGCGTCCACCTGATCCTTCATCAGCGAAATCAGCGGAGAAACCACGATGCCGTATCCGGGGCGCAAGAGCAATGGCAGCTGGTAGCAGAGCGATTTCCCTGCCCCGGTCGGCATGATGACGCAGAGATCGTCCCCCGAGAGAATCTCCCGGACAATCTCCTCCTGGTGGGCGAGAAATCCATCAAATCCGAAATACCGCTTCAGCGCGGCAGTCACCTCATCCATAGAACGCGTCACCTGTTCCCGGCAACCGGATTGTAACGGATGGAGCGGCGAATCAGACGGTCGCTGTCCCAGAACTTCACCAGATCCGCGGCGAGCTGCCGGAAGTTTGTCCGCCCGAATGCGGCGCGGGTGGCCGCGGCAGGATCCCCCGACTTCGCCAGTTCGCGATAGTAGGTGGGAATAATCCGGGCATACTCCTGTTTCCCGGCGACCGGAGCCCCCTTCAAGAGATAGTAGACCAGCCCCTGGGCGAGCGGGTAGTTGCGGTCGCGGTTTTCCCCGTAAAAAGTCTGATAATCCATTGCAACCAGAGCGGCAAGCTCCTCGGCAGTCACCCGGCGGAAGGTGCGGCGCAGTTTCGTTTCACTGCGTTCGTCGAGCCGCACTTCCGGTTTTCCACCGCGAAATTCGATTCCCTCGAAATACTGAGCCGCCCCCTCATTGAACCAGAGCGAGACCGGAATCCGCCCCAGCGCGTAATGAATGTACTGGTGAAATCCTTCGTGAAACGCCACCTGCCGGATAATCTCCTGCTGGACATTTTCCGGTGCCCGGGCGTCGATCGGCGAGATCACCAGCTCTTCGCGGGCGGGAACCCAGACGCCGCCGGACCATTGCAGCTCCTTGCCGACGTAGGAAAGATACTCCTCGCGGGTTCCGAAAATCCGGACCACGCTGACCGCATCCGGTTTGCCGCGCATCGGAAAGTGGGCGGCAAAGGCGCTTCGCGCCCGCTCCAGATCCCGGCGGAGCCGGATCATGCTGCGCCGGTCCTCCTGGTTGGAGACGAAGATGTAGTTCTCCGTCTCCAGATACCACCAGTCGCGGAAGTTGCGGATGTTGTCGATCACCCGGCGGCGGCTCTCCTGCCAGGAGTCGGAGGTGTTCGTCGCCGTGGCCCCGCCTCCCCGGCCCGCCTCAATCCGCCGCGCGGAGGCATCCTGCTCCGGGCGGAAGAACTGCACACTGCCGAGGGAACGGAGCACCGCCCGCTCCCATTCCGGAGTGAACGTGCCGTTCTCCAGCTCATAGACCAGCAGCATCCGCCGCGCAGGCTCCCGGTCCGGCGCGATCAGGTAGGCGCGGGTTCGACTCCCGGCCGCACCGGTGAAAAGCACCCGCCGCCAGACGCAGTCGTAGATCTTCGTCGTCGCGGCACGGAATCCGGAGACGGCATTGCCGGTGAATGCGCGAATCCATTGTTTCAGCTTCGCATCATCCCACTCCGCCCGGCGGCTGGAAACAGGATAACGCTTTTCCAGTTCGCCGGTTGTCGCGAGATTCCGGTCGGAGACCGGCGGTTCGAGAAGAAGCTCGCCCACCATCACCCGGCAGCCGTCGCCGCCCCAGATTCCGGCGGTCTGGCGACTGCGCCACCATTCAAGTTCGGAGTAGAGCTTCGCCCGGTCCGAACGGCGTTCCGCACGAATCGCCGGCAACGGCAGAGGCTGCGGACGCATATCCCGGAAGGCCCGGAACTTCATCCCGCTCACCGGCAGAACATTTTCCTCCCCCGGAGAAGGAACGTCCGCCAGAGCGGCGGACGCCAGCAGTGCGGCAGCGAACAGCCAGGCTCCCTTCACCGCACGCCTCCTCAGCGATCGACGCGGGCGCCGCCGCCTTTCATCAGTTTCTTCACCTCTTCGAAGGTCGCCATCGAAGTGTCGCCCGGTGTGGTCATCGCCAGCGCACCGTGAGCGGCGCCGCAGTTGACGGCATACTCGACATCACCGGTGGTCATCAGCCCGAAAATCAGGCCGGAGGCGAAGCTGTCGCCGCCGCCGACGCGGTCGAAGATTTCGAGGTTCGGCCGGTTGACCGCTTCGGCGAATTTGCCGTCCTTCCACGCGATCGCGCCCCAGTCGTTGAACGAGGCCGAACGCACCGCGCGAAGGGTGGTCGCCACCACCTGGAAGTTCGGATAACGCTTGACCGCCTCTTCGATCATCGCCCGGAAACTGGCGGTGTCGAGTTTGCTCAGATTGGCGTCAACCCCCTGCACCTCGAGACCGAGACAGGCGGTGAAGTCCTCTTCATTGCCGATCATCACATCGACGTATTTCGCGATTTCGCGGTTCACTTCACGGGCGCGCTCGACGCCGCCGATGCTCTTCCACAGGCTCGGCCGGTAGTTGAGGTCATAGCTGGTGATGGTGCCGTGCTTCTTGGCCGCCTTCAACGCTTCGATCGTCACATCGGGAGTGGTATCCGACAACGCGGCAAAGATGCCGCCGGTATGGAAGTGACGCACCCCCTGCCCGAAGATCGCATCCCAGTCGATATCGCCGGCCTTGAGCTGGGAAACCGCCGTATTGCCGCGGTCGGAGCAGCTCTTCGCACCGCGGCATCCAAAGCCGCGCTCAACGAAATTGAGACCGTTGCGCACTTCGCGGCCGACGCCGTCGAACGGCACCCACCGGATGAACGAGGTGTCCACTCCGCCCTGCAGGATGAAATCCTCCACCAGCCGCCCGACCGGATTGTCGGCAAAGGCGGTGACCACCGCGGTGCGCAGGCCGAAGCAGCGGCGCAAACCGCGCGCGACGTTGTATTCGCCGCCGCCCTCCCAGACGTCGAACTTGCGGGTGGTGTGAATTCGCCCCTCGCCCGGATCGAGACGGAGCATGATTTCACCGAGGCTGATTTCGTCAAAGCGGCAGGATTCCGCGGATTTGTACTGCAACATGATTATTTTCCCTCCTTGAGTTCGACCGCCTTCTTCACCGTGGCGCGGATGCCATCCCAGTTGCCTGCGGCGATCTCGTCGCTCTTGCCGAGCCAGGTGCCGCCGACTGCAACCACCTCTTTGATGGCCAGATAGTTGAGCACGTTATCCGCCGTGACGCCGCCGGTGGGCATGAAGCGGATGCCGAGATGTTTGTAGGGCGCGATCAACGATTTGAGCATCTTGACGCCGCCGGCGGCTTCGGCCGGGAAGAACTTCAGGAACTTGCAGCCGAGCTCGTGCGCCTGCTCCACTTCAGAGGGAGTGCAGACTCCCGGCGCGAATGCAAAATCACTCTCGACCGCGGCACGCACCACCGTGGGATTGAATCCGGGGGTGACCGCAAATTTCGCTCCGGCGTCAAATGCGCGCTTGAGATCGTGGACGTTGAGGATGGTTCCAGCTCCGAGATAGAGGTCCGGGAAGCGTTTCGCCGCCTCCTTGATGATCGCCTCGGCCGCCTGAGTGCGGAACGTGATCTCCGCCGCGGGCAATCCGCATTCGACCAGAATTTCACACATTTTCAGCCCGGATTCCACATCGTTGAGCACCAGCACCGGCACAATCCGGATGCGGGAAAGCTCATTCACCACCTGTTCCGATTTCAACGCAAAACTCATGATTCACTCCTTCTCTCTGAATAAAAGTTGCGATTCATCGATCTGTTTCTCTGTATAGTATACGGCTCCTGCCCCCATTATTCAAGTTCATTTACCGGAATATTGCAGAGGGAAACCGAAAAAAAGATTTGCATTCTCCCGCACTCTCCGTTATACTATGAGAGCGAAAGAGAGAAACCCCGGGAAGGAGAACTTTAAAAATGAATTTTGGACATTGGATCACCAGCCCGCAACTGTCACGCAACTGCGTCACCGCAGATCCCCCTTCGCCGGCGCCGCTGTTCCGGCGCGCTTTCGAATGCAGCGGATTCACGACGGGGCGGGTGCGCCTTTCCGGCGTTGGTTATCATGAACTCTATCTCAATGGCCGCAAGGTCGGCGACCGGGTACTCGATCCCGCGGTGAGCTGCTACGAGAAACGGGTCCGTTTCGTGACGTTCGACATCACCGAATATCTGCATCCCGGCACAAACGTGGTCGGCGTCATTCTCGGCAACGGCTGGTACAACCCCTCCACCGCCGAAGTGTGGAACTTCTTCAAGGCTCCCTGGCGGGACTGCGTGAAGTTCACCATCGAACTTGAGATCGATGGACGGCTCGTGCTGGGCGCGGACGAGAGCTGGAAGTGCACCTCCGGACCGATTCTCTTCGACGCCCTCCGCAACGGCGAAACCTACGATGCACGTTGTGAGATTGACGGCTGGCTCGGTGAGCGTTACGACGATTCCGGCTGGCTCTCCGCCGTGCGAATTGCCGGTCCGGGCGGGATGCTTGACGAGCAGAAGATGCCGCCCTGCAAGGTGCTGCAGACGATTCCGATGACGCTTCATCCGGCGGGCAGGGTGTACGACGCCGGTCAGAATCTCTCCGGCTGGGCACGCATTGCCGTGCAGGGCGAAGCCGGCGCGGAAGTGAAACTGGAATATGCCGAACGGATCACCGAAGACGGGGACCTTGACACCAATTTTCAGGATACCTTCATCAAATCCGGTGACTTCCAGACCGACCGCTACATTCTCAAGGGGAGCGGCGGCGTCGAAAGCTGGGAGCCCCGCTTCACCTACCACGGGTTCCGCTACGTCCGGGTGAGCGTGACCGGGGCGGCGGAAGTTCGGAGCATCGAGGCGCGCTTTGTCGGCACCGCTTTTGATTCCATCGGCAAAATCACCACCAGCGACGAAACGATCAACCAGCTGCAGAAGATGACCCGCTGGAGTTTCCGCAGCAACTTTGTGGGCATTCCGACCGATTGCCCACACCGGGAAAAGAACGGCTGGACCGGCGACGCCGCCATTGCCGCCGATACCGGACTCTACAACTTCGACGTCGGTTCGAGCTACGCCGAATGGCTCCAGCTGCTCGCCGACTGCCAGCGCAGGAACGGGCAGCTCCCCGGCATCGCGCCCACCGGCGGCTGGGGGTTCGACTGGGGCAGCGGACCGGCGTGGGACTGCGCCCTGTTTTCGATCCCGTATGAGATCTATCTGCACACCGGTGACGACACCGCGATCCGGCAGAACTATCCGGCGATGAAACGCTACCTCGATTTCTGCGGCACGATGGAGAGCGACGGCATCCTCGCCTTCGGACTCGGCGACTGGGCGTCCCCGGAGGAGTGCGGAAAATCGCCGTCGCCCGCCCTCACCTCGACCGGATATTACTATATGGACGCCAAGCGGATAAGCTCTTTCGCCCGACTGCTCGGCGAACCGGAGGAGGAGGCGAAGTATCGCGATCTTGCCGAACGGGTTCGCGCGGCGTTCAACCGGAAGTTCCACCTTGGCGACGGCCTGTATGGCGACGGCAGCGGCAAAGGGGAACTTACGGCGCTCGGCTGTGCACTCTATCACGACCTGGTGGAACCGGAATTCCGGCAGCGCACCCTCGACCGGCTGGTCGCGCTCTGCCGGGAAGGCGGATGTCGCGCATACTTCGGCATTCTCGGGGCGAAGTACGTGCCCCGGGTACTCGCGGAGAACGGCCATGCCGATCTCGCCTGCCGTTTCTTCACCCAGCGGGAATTCCCCGGCTGGGCTCACTGGATCGATCTCGGATTGACCACGCTCGGCGAACACTGGGACGGCACCGCGTCGCGCAACCACATCATGTTCGGGGATCTCGGCGCCTGGTTCTTCCGCTATCTCGGCGGCTTCCGCCACGATCCGGAGCGGCCCGGCTGTCGCCATCTCATCGTTGCGCCCTGCCCGGTGGTGGAATCCTGCCGGGCGGAATACCGCGGCTACGTATCGGAATGGGAGGTCAAGGATGGTACCATGACCATCCGTCTCACGGTTCCGCCGAACTCCAGTGCAATGTTGCAGCTGCCCGGCGAAGAACGGTTCGAACTCGGCTCGGGGATCTACGTGCGGAGTGCCAAACTCTGATTGAGTGTTCAAGAAAAAGAGGCCATTATGGCGTGCATACAATATTCTCTCTGGCAGGATTCCGCCGTGGAATCCCGTCTCGACCGTTACACGGATCCTGATCCCAGGAAGAAACCGGCGTTGCTGGTGATTCCCGGAGGCGGCTACGGCTGTGTCTGCGAAACCACCGAGGGGCGGCCGATTGCCGAATGCTTTCAGAAGTTCGGGTTCCGGACCTTCGTACTGCGCTACCGCGTCGCGCCGCACCGTTACCCGGAGCCGCAGCAGGACGCGCTCCGCGCCATCAAGCTGATCCGTGCCAATGCCGATGCATGGGGAGTGCTTCCCGACCAGCTTGCGGTCTGCGGATTCTCTGCAGGCGCCCATCTGGCCGCCTGCACCGGCACACTCTATGACGAGATCAATGCCGCGGACGGCGATTCCGCCGACTCCTGCTGTGCCAGACCGGACGCGCTTCTGCTCGCCTACCCGGTTATCTCGTTCGTCGAACATCCCCATCTGGGCAGTGCGGAAAATCTGCTCGGGAGCAATGCCTCACCGTCGTTGCGCGAACAGCTTTCGCTGGAACGGCGGGTGACCCGGGAGACACCGCCCGCCTTTGTCTGGCATACGGTGACCGACCAGATTGTGCCGTATCGGAACAGTCTGCTGTTTGCCGAAGCGATGTGGAGCGCGAAACGGAAGTGCGAACTTCACCTCTTCCCCTATGGTCCGCACGGGATGCAGTTGGGCTACGGCCGCGACGACATCCGCCGCTGGCCGGAACAGGCGGCGGCGTTCCTGCGCACGAGCTGCGGATTCTCCCTCACCCTGCCCTGCCCCCGGCGGACCGTGGTGCTGACCTTCGACGATGCGGTGAAGAACCATCTCGATTTCGTCGCGCCGCTGCTGAAGGAGTATGGATTCGGCGCAACCTTCTTTCCCTGCCGCTTTTCCGATGAGTGGAGAGAAAAGAATGAAGCGCATCTGCTGACGGGAGCGGAGCTTCGGCAACTGCACGATATGGGGTTTGAAATCGGCAACCACACCTGGAGCCATCCCGACATGCGCACGCTTTCCGCGGAGGAGGCGGAGCAGGAGATCGACCGGTTCGACCGGTTTCTTGCGGATGCGGGAATTCCCCGGCCGAAAAGTTTTGCATATCCCGGCGGACCGTTTGCAGAAAACATCGTTCCGCTGCTTCGTTCGCGCGGATTTTCTGCGGCGAGAACTACGGAACAGCGCCCCTGGGCGAAAAACACCGACGACCCGATGCGGATTCCGGCGTTTCCCATCTGCAAAGACGACCGCCTCGGATTTTTCAGCGCGCTCAGCCATTGCCGGGAGGACAACGCGGTGGTTCTGGTCTTTCATGGCGTGCCGGATACGGTCCACCCGTGGGTGAACAACTCTCCGGAATGCTTCCGGGAGTTTCTGGAATACCTCCGCAACGAGGGGTTCCGGTGCGTTTCCATGGCGGAATATCTTGCGGAGTAGTTTGCTTTCCCCGCTCACGGAGCGTATATTACTCTTTTACGATAACGAAAGACAGGCGGCAATCATGGCAAGACGATCAGTGGCTCTGACGGCATTCCGCGGCGAGGAGTTTCTCGCGGCACAGCTGGATTCCATTCTGCGCCAGAGCCTGCCGCCGGATGAGATCGTTCTCTCCGACGATTCTCCGGACGACGCGACCCGTCAGGCGGTTGCGCCGCTGCTCGCCGCGCATCCGGAAATCCGTTACATCCGCAACTCGGTTCCGCTCGGCCCCGACCGGAACTTCGAACAGGCGATTTCCATGACGACCGGCGATCTGATCTTTCTGGCAGATCAGGATGATGTCTGGCTCCCCGGCCGGATGGCGGCGCTCGCCGCCCGGCTGCCCGATCCCGACGCGATTGCCGGTGCCTTTTGCGACAGCGAAAGTACCGACCGGGAACTGCATCCGCTCGGCGTCTCCCATTGGCGCAACCGCGGCTTTACGGAACGGGAGAGAACGGCCTATTCCGGCTGGACACAGGAACAGCGGCTCATGCTCTTTCTGCGGCGGGTTCCTGCGGCCGGCCACGACATGGCTTTCACCCGCGCCGCCCGGGAGCTGCTGCTCCCCTTCCCCGCACTGCCGGGGTGTTACGACAGCTGGATCGGTCTCGTTATCGCCGCCGCCGGAACCTGGGAGCTGATTCCCGAAGCGTTGACGCTTTTCCGTCAGCACGGCGGCAATCTCTCCGGCTCCGGCAAGCCGGACAGCTGGCGGGGGAAACTTCGTCAGGCGCGGGAATCCGCCGCCTTGAACAGCTTCGGCTGGAACGCCGCTCTCTACCGGGCGCTGGAGGAGCGGCTGGAGCCCCATGTCCCGGTCGAGGTGCTCCGCCATCTGCAGGACCGGAGGGCGCACTCCGAAGCGAGAGCGGCGATGGCGAATTCGCCGCTTCGCCGTCTGCGCCTGGTTTTGAATGAACTTCTCCGCCGCCGCTACTTCCGCTACGGGCGCGGCTGGCTCAACGTGGTGCAGGATCTCCTGCTCCGGAATTGAGGTGAAAAT
>NZ_DBEXAY010000272.1:0-2571 GCF_048170485.1 Victivallis sp.
GACATGACCATCTGCAAAAAGATAGTTCCCGCGTCCCGCATGGCGCCAGGCGGAGGTATAACTCAACAGCGGTCTGCCGACCCTTCTCTGATTGGGGTAATCAAAGATAATCGCCCGGCGTGACGGTTGAGAAATTGCCGACAACGTGCGCGTCACATGATCGCTGGCGAAATAGACGTTGACACTGTAATGTTGCAACACAGCCGGCGCGGTGGAGACCGGGTCCTTGAACCAGCCGGGACAACCGAACAGTTTCACTTTCAGCAAGCCGGGGCCGCCGCTCCAGTCAATGTCGTACACCAGCGAATTCTTAGGAGGAGTGCTCCCAATCATATTGGCATAGAGAGTCGCGTGCCAGTAGAGATTCTGCATGACTCCTGCCTGCATTCCGGAAGGAAATGTGATATCACTGTTTGAGTCGCAATATTGAATGACCGCCAGCCCCTGCTGTTTCAAGTTGTTCGTGCAACTGATGGTTTTTCCCTTGTCTCTTGCTTTGTTCAATGCCGGAAGAAGCATTGCCGCAAGAATGGCAATGATGGCTATAACAATGAGCAATTCTATGAGAGTAAATGACTTACGTTTGTTGTTTCTGCAAACGTTCGGAGATGTGTTCAAGGAGGCGTCGTCGATCTTGATTTGTCGCATGGTGTATATCTCCCTTCGCGTTTTTGAGGATTTCATTTAATGTTTGAGAGCAACCCATTCGCCGTTCTTTTCGTAGGCGGATTCATACATGGCGTTGATGAGGAGAACCGCGTTGCGTCCCTCCTGCGGCGTGGTCAGGAGAGGCGTTCCGCACCGCAGGGCCGAGGCGAAGTTGTCCATGGAGTTCAGCCACGCACACTCGCGGGGATACGGGGCGGACTTCGTCCAGCTGTTGTTCTGAAAATAAAGGCTCTCCGGCGTTTGCTGCGCCCCTCCTTCGCGGTGGATGTACGCTCCGTTGGTGCCGTGCGCCTCCATCTGATAGTACCAGCTCGATTGCGGATAACTCGTGGTCGCACAGATGTTGACGATCATGCCGTTGGCATATTTCCAGACCGCCAGACCCAGATCTTCCATCTCGATCTCATGGGTCTGCGTCCAGGCGTCGCAGCGGACCGCTTCCGGCATGCCGAAGACGAACAGAAGTTCATCGAGGTGGTGGATGGTCTGGTTGCTGAGCACACCGCCGTCCAGCTTCCGGGTGCCGCGCCATCCGCCGTTTTCCCGGAAATAGTCCATGGTCCGGTTCACTTTGAGCGTGACCGAGGCACTCAGGGGCCGCCCGAAAAAGCCCGCTTCCTGCGCCGCCTTCAGCGATTGCACCGAAGGGCGCAGCCGGCGGCAGTGATCCAGCGCGAGCAGAAGATGTTTTTCGGCGGCGAGGGCGATCATCCGGTCACAGGCGGCGACGCTCATCTCCA
Source organism: Victivallis sp. (assembly GCF_048170485.1). Lineage (NCBI taxonomy): Bacteria > Pseudomonadati > Lentisphaerota > Lentisphaeria > Victivallales > Victivallaceae > Victivallis > Victivallis sp. The sequence continues at coordinate 1,410 of NZ_DBEXAY010000272.1, forward strand.
TCGGCTTGGTTACCAGAACGTGCTTGCCGGCCTGCAGTGCCTGAATCGCCAGTTCCGCGTGGCGGCCGGTCTCGTTCATCACCATGACCGCTTCAATTTCCGGATTGTTCAGCATCTCCGAAAAATCCGCGACCGCAGGAACATGCAGCGCTTCGGAGGTCCGTTTCCGCCGATCCTCGAGCCGATCGCAGACCTGCATCAGCCGGATGCCGGGCGTTCCGGCCATCTCGGTCGCCCGGTTGTGACCCATCCCCAGACCGACCACCCCGAACCGGACCGGGTCCGCCACATAGCTCCGCACCACCGTCGCGGCGGAGACCGAACAGCTCTCCTGCTGCGCTCCCGCCGCCGCCGCGGGCCACGCCTTCCGCACCACTTCGAGCACCTGTTCGCACGCTTCCGCGTTGGTGAGCTCCGGGTTGAAGTTGTGGGTTTCCAGACTGACCGGACCGTTGAACCCGGCCTCTTCCAGCGTGCGGAAGATCTTCTCATAGGGGATGGGGTCAAAATTGTCGGCAAGCCAGATGCTTCCGGTCGACTTCACATGGACGCAGTTGGTGCGTTTCGCAATCTTTCTGAAATAGGCTTCCGGATCCTTTTCCCGCTCCGCCTTGTCGTGCATCCAGCTGTTCTTCGGATCCCAGGCGAACCCCCAGCCGGGAATCTCCAGCGCATCGATCATCTTGAAGCACTCTTCCTTGGTGCAGCCGCAGTTTTCGAAGGCGAAAATGAGACCGGCCCGGCGGGCCTTTTCCGCAAACGGCAGGAACAGTTCCATCACCTGCGCCAGAACGTCGGGCCGGACGGCGAGTTCTCCGATGCCGGCCTTCTCCTGCCCGTCCGGCGGCTGCCAGAAGAAGAAGGAGCGGACCAGATTGCAGTCGAGAATCTGTGAGGCCGCAATGAGGCGATCCAGCTTCTCCGCCTCCTCCTTCAAGCGTTCCTTATCCGGCAGGTGCACCTTGCCCAGCGAGGATTGCAGGCAGGCCACCTGCAGTCCGTTGTCATCGAGCAGCTTTTTGACCTCTTCAAGCTGGCGGTCGGTGAGTTTCTCCAGCGGTCGCTGAAAGATTCTGCTGCGCAGGTCGACGTAATGAAGCCCCCAGCTCCTGACCAGTGGAATCGCCTTTTCCAGATCCAGGCCCGTTTCATCGGTGAAAAT
>NZ_DBEXAY010000273.1:0-2514 GCF_048170485.1 Victivallis sp.
GTCGGTGCGCAGATGGACCGGTTTCTGGACCGCCGCCTCCGTTCGGAAGAGGGGCGCCTGGCCTATCAGGAGGCGGAGGACGCTTTCCGCAACAAGCTCGACGACGCCTCCGGAGTTCACGGCATCTGGCAGGGGGAGTTCTGGGGCAAGTGGATCATCGGAGCGGTGCGCACCGCGGAGTATTACGGCGACGATGAACTGCGCGAATTTATCCGACGGGGCGTGCACCGGCTGCTCGTGTTGCAGGAGCCTTCCGGCTACCTCGGCACCTACCGCGACCCGATGAACGTCTTCGCCGCCGACCCGGCCCGGACCGAACCGGTGCTCGGCTGGCCCTGCAACTGGAACTGGAACATCTGGTGCCGCAAATGCACGCTCTGGGGATTGCTCGAGGCGTGGCGACTGCTGGGGGACCCGGAGATTCTCGCCGGAGCCGAACGGCTGGCCGCGCACCTCATCCACTCTCTGCGGGAACACCACATCCGGCTCGGGTCCACCGGAACCTTTGCCGGAATTCCGAGCGGTTCGATTTTGAAGCCGATGGTGTTGCTTTACCGCGCCACCGGAAACGGGGAGTTCCTCGACTTCGCGAAGGAGATCGCCGCCGACTGGAAGCGCCCCGACAATCTCGCGCCGAATCTGATCGCCAACGCCCTCTCCGGCCGCCCGGTGCACGAGTGGTATCCGGAGCCGAAGGAGTGGGCGAAGGTGTACGAGATGCTCTCCTGCTTCGATGGATTGATCGAACTCTACCGGGAGACCGGGGACCGGGAACTGCTCGCCGCGGCGGAGGCGTTTCACACGTTGCTGCACCGGGGGGAGTACAATCTGCTCTTCAGTGTCGGCTTCAACGACATCTTCCGCCACGCGGGGGCGCAGCTCAACGCGATCTCGGAGCCGTGCGACGTGCTCCACTGGATGCGGCTCTGCTATGAGCTCTTCGTCGAGACTGGAAAGAAGCGCTATCTGGATGACTTCGAGCTGGCGTTTCTCAACCCCTTCCTCGCCGCTGCCTGCCGGGATGGAGGCTGGGGGGCGCGCGGCGTCCGCAGCCACGGGCGGCATATGATCGTCTTCGAACAGTCGGGGATGAAACGCAACCACTGCTGTGTGAACAATATACCGCGCGGCTTTCTGAACGCGGTCCAGGCGGCGGTGACGCTGCATGGTGACGCGGTTTCGGTCAATCTCTACGTCGAGGCGGAGGGGCGGTTCCCGCTTCCGGGCGGCGGAGAGCTTTCGTTTGCGCTCTCCGGCGATTACGCGGGGCTGGGGGAAGCGGTTCTGGCGCTGGAACTTTCCGGGGCGGCCGAGGTGTCGCTTCGGCTGCGGATTCCCGGCTGGGCGACCTCGGCAAAGATCGAGTGCGGCGGGGTCCGGCGCGAAGTATCGGGCGAGTGGATCGAAGAGAAGATTCCGGCGGGACGCTCCGAAATCCGACTTCGGTTCGGCCGGAAATTGGAGATCCGCCGCCACCTGCCGCCGGCGGAGACGGACGAGTGGTATGAAATGCGCTGGAGCGAACCGGCGATGAAAGGAATGTTCCGCACCGAACCGGGCAGTACGCTGGTGTACGGGCCGCTGCTGCTGGCGCGGAGCAAGTTCATCGGCAATACGGAAGCGGAGATGTTCGGTCCGGCGCTGGAGCCAGGTTTCGACTGCCGGCTGCGGCGGATTGCCTCGGAGGAGGCGCACTGTGTGTTCGAGGCGGACTTCGGCTCCTTCACCACCCGGGTGTGCGACTACGCGTCCGCCGGGAATGCGATTCTCGACGACGTCCATTTTTTCAGCGTCTATTTCTGAACGAAACCAAAAGGAGGTTGATTGAAAATTCAAATCACAATTCCAATCGTGATGAGGAGACCATTCATACCAGGAGGCAATATGAAAAACTACAGTTCCACACGGAAGGGGCGGCTTGTTTCATGGCTGACGCTCGAAAAGAAACAGCAGCAGAGCCGTACATACGCTACCTCCATATTTTTTACTTTAATTGAATTGCTTGTTGTTATTGCTATCATCGCAATTCTGGCGGCGATGCTTTTGCCTGCGTTAGGGAAAGCCCGCAGTCGGGGCCGATCGATTGACTGCCTGAACAATATACGACAGCTTAGTGCGGTGATGACGCTCTATGCTACTGACAATCACGGTTATGTTTCCCCTCCCACACATAATTCCGGCGCTCCCTGGTATTTCTGGGGACAGAAGCTGATTGATGCTAAATATATCACTATAAAGCAATTAACTTGTCAAGAACAGCATAGCTATATAAATAAAGACTGTTATTACTCGCATTATGGACTGAATTATTGGCTATTCATTGTGGTGGAAGGAGGTTCTAACATTTCCCGAAAAGGATTAAAATTAGAAATGATTAAGAACTTATCAACTAATAATATCATAACGGAGGATAAATTGCCATAATTTTATTCATCGTTATCATCATAGCTGCCAAGTACAGCAAGGCATTGTATGCGCAGGCGGTTTTTTCGTATCTGACATGAATTTTTCTGA
>NZ_DBEXAY010000274.1:0-4873 GCF_048170485.1 Victivallis sp.
AATAACATAAGAGGTGCATGATGGCAATATCAACATTTAGCGTTCGCATGGAAAGCGATGTGAAGAATGAGCTGGACAAAATTTGCGCCCAGCTCGGTTTGAATACTTCCGTTGCAATCAATATTTTTGCCAGAACGGTCATTCGCGAGAAACGGATTCCATTTGAAATCTCGCTTGCCACCGGCGAAACAGCCGGGGCGAACGCGTTTCAAGCTCTACGCAAACAGGCGAAAACCAATGGTGTTCAGGGGATGTCTCTATCTGAAATCAATTCTGAAATAGACTGTGCCAGAGGCAAAAAATGAAATGTTATGCAGTGATTGATACCAATGTTCTGGTTTCGGCATTGCTGGCAAAACATGAAAATTCAGCAACCGTCAAAGTTGTGAATCATCTGTTTGATGGAACGGTTATTCCGGTGTTCAGTGAACTTATTCTCGCTGAATATGACGACGTGTTGCGCAGAAAAAGATTTGGATTTACTCCGGAACTTGTAGATACATTTTTAACAGAACTGCGTAACTGCGGAAAACTGCTTCAGGTCACAGAAACCGGCGTTATACTTCCAGACGAAAAAGATGTGCCGTTTTATGAAGTTGTATTAGAATCCGGTACGGATGATACTTATCTTGTAACAGGCAATATCAAACATTTCCCGCCGGAAATGTTTATTGTCACTCCGGCACGTTTTATTGAAATTGTGGAAACGCTTGCGGAAATCTGATATTCCGGCATGAATCGAAAAAAGAGACACGCATCGTTACTGCGTATCTCTGAAGTTTTCAGCCATCTACGCTTTGAATCGCAGATGACATTTCGGACAGCGGTACAGACCGATTACATTTTCATCGATCAATTTGCCCGCCTGAGCGCCGATCAGTCCCCCGGAAGTGATACCCCAGAGGAGATTCAACACGGCTCCGGCAGCCGCACCGATGGCAGTGCCGGCAACTCCCAACGCACTTCCCGCACGGGCGCCGCGAACCATGCCGACGATTACCGTTGCACCTCCTGCTGTAATCCCGGTTGCGGTTCCAACCGTGCAGGCCCGATGAAGCGGGTTTGCAATCGAAGCACAATTGGGACAAAAGACTTTTGCCATAATCACGATTCCTTCTTTCAAGTGATAAAACCGGCGACCGAAGCCGCCGGGGTGCATGATACTCCGGAAATCGCACCACTTTTTCCGGAGGGCGTACCAGGGCAGAGCGCCGTGGACTATCTTTTCCAGAGTTCCGCCGGTTTGCCGTCCAGTCCGAACAGTCGGGTCAGACTGCGGTAGCACTGGTCGGCACGGGCGGGACTGTACTTCTTGGCGGTCTCGGTGAAGGCGTTCAAGAGGCTCCACCGGGTCGGTTCGGCAAACTCTTCATGTTGAGGATGTTTGAACTCCTTCCAGACGGTCAGAATATCGCACGATGGAATCGCCTGACGCTCCGCCGCCACCACCAGCGAAGCACGAACTTCATCATCATTGAGTTCATCGATCTTCAACTCCTCTGCTACATTTTCCAAAGTCAGAAACTCCAGTTCCAGAGCGTTTACGGCTTCCAGAACCAGACCGTTCAGCTCGATCCGGGAGGTATGCCGCCGCTTCAGAACCATACTACCGCCGAACATGAGGTTCGCGCAGACTCGAACATTAAGCCCAGCAGCCAGGCCGACGGCAATCGTCCGGTCGTGGCTGTTGCGGATTCCGATGCAACGACTCCATTCTGTGCTTGAACTCCGGTTGATTCGGATCACCCCGAACATCCGCTGGCCGTCGCGGGCCAGACCGTATTGTTCGTCGAGAATCTGCCAGTCGTGCGCCTTGACCACGTCGGTTACTGCGTCGATCACCTCACTGTGCGGCACCGGCTTCCAGCTTGCGGTAGCGGTTGGAGTCGGAATCATTGCGATTTCATCGCGTCCGACAAATTTGCCTTCACTCATCATCAGTCCCATGATTTCACCTCCATTTCTTCAGATGCCATTGTCTGCAACGGTCCCGATACGGACACTCGTTACAGGCGAATGATGTTTCATTGGGCAGGAACACGCCTTTGTTGATCGCATCTTGCGCCCGATTCGCCAGCGCCTCGAAGCGCCGGAAATCGTGAAAACCGCGACTGGTATAGTGGCTCTCACAACCCGGATTCTTCGTCTTGGTAATGACGTCGAACCGAAAGAGCGAAGTCGTGCCGTTCTGCTTCTCGTAGGCATAGCTGAACACCGTTGCCTGAAGATCGCGGTCGGCTTTCCCGGCGGGCCAGCGGTTCGCGGAGGTTTTCCAGTCCACGATACAGGCATCCCGTCCATCCTGAACCACCAGATCGAACTCACCGATCAGCGGCTTGTCCAGACCGGGAACATCAATCTTGAATGCCTGTGCAACGCCCTTGATCGTGTAGTAATCCGACCAGTTCGCCAACGCCGCATCCAGCATCTTGGTCGCAAGAGCGATCACCGTGTCGAAGTTCTCGCCCTCCTTGTAGATCAGGTTCGGGGTAGCTTCGGCTTCGATCTTGAACGCCTCTTCAAACTGTCCGACGATCTCATCACGGGTCAGCGAACCGCCCATCATGCACTCCCACGCCTGAGCGGTCAATGCCGCATGAAAGGCTTTGCCGAACGGAAAGCAGACCGAAGTTCGTTCGACCTCGGCTTGATCCACGTACCGGTACATGAATTGCGCCTGACAGATATTGAGATACGTATTCAGTGCCGAATACGACCAGTGCGGTTCCTGCCGCAGTTCATCAATCGTCGCCATTACGCCGCCCTCCATTCATCGATCTGATCCGAACACTGCTGCCGGGTCAGATGCTGGATGTCCGGCACCTGAAACCGCGCCGCGATCTGCTGCGGAGTGATGCCGCGCTGCCGGGCGAGGTCGAGCAGATACGAGAGCTGTTTCGGACTTGCCGGAGCCTCATTCTGACGTGCCCCTGACCTGCTGCGTTGAGAACCGTTTCGCGGTGTTCCGGCTGCCGGACGACCGCCGTAATTCGCGGAAGTTTTTCCGTGCAATTCCGCTTCGACAGAATTACGTACCAGATCGAACGTTTCGTGAATCCGAGCCTGAAGAGCCTCGCCGGACAACCCGTCCGGCAGCTCCACTTCGACTGATGCATGATAGCTCTGGCTGGAATATTCCTCTCCGGCCGGAACCTTCTTTGAATATGACGCATTGAGTTTCAACATAGTCATTCCTCCATAAAAGACGGATAGCCGGGAGCTGTGAGGCTCCCGGCTATCCGTCCGTTTTTGTTTTGTGGTATTTCGCTAAATCGCCATTCTGATCCGTTCGATGGCGCGTTTCGCCTGAATGAAATCCCGCTCTTTCTGCTTTTGCGCAAGCTGAACTTCCTTGACCTTGCGCACCAGCAGGGTCGATTCGTCCAAAGCGAGTTTGAGTTTATTCCGGAACGTATCGATGGTATTGCAGAGTTCATCCAGCGGATTGGTTTCGGGTTCATGGTTCGGGGCGACCGTCTGCACCGGGGCAGACACCATTTTGTTTTCGACGTTTTCCATTTTCGTTTCCTCCTTTTCGGGTTGATGTTTGGGTAATATGTGAATCGGCATCGCGAGATACCGGCCGCTGCCGCCCTCGGCAATAACCGGTATCCTGCCGTCCGAATGTGCCCGGAATTTCGTATAGCCCTGTTGAAGCATCCGCAGCAGGATATACTTGTTGAGCGCCAGTACTGCGCGAGGCTGAGCGCCGACCACCGTTGCCTCCAACCGCAGCTCCATATCCGGGAAATTGTTCGGGATCACGGTGACGCCGCCCGGAACCCCGTTCAGTTCGACAGCATGGAACGGCAGGCTGTCGGGAACCGTTTTCAGAAACTCAATGACCCGCTCCGGCTCGTGAATCTCAATCTGATAATCCGACGTCTTGTCGGCAGAAATCACCTGCTTCCAATCGGGAAAGTTGCCCGGCAACGCCTTACCCTGCCACTGGAAACCGCCGATCTCGATCCGGAAGAGCCGCTCATTACGCCGATTCCAGAGGTGCAACACGCCGGGAGCGGCAGGTTTGGCCGTCAACAACGCGAGCGGAAACGGCAGCGTAACCTCCTCCTGAACCGCCAGCGGCCAAGGAAGATGCAGCAGCTCCTTCCCATTCGTCGCGGTGATGCCCTCAGCTGAAAGATTGACGCCCCGCAGGATGAGCCGCGCACCATCGCGATCCATAACTGGAGCCGCCAACGCGAGCAACTCTCCGAACGAGGCCGGAAGCTCGACCGAAACCGCCTCCTCGGGAACCTCTTCCAGCTCCGGCCATTCGAGCGACTTTCCCGTGACCTCAATCTCGCCGCCACGCGTGGAACGGATCAGCTCACGCAACGCCTTATACTCGCCCGTGAACTCCTCCATCTCCCCGGCATCGCCGATTACTTCAACCGTGACGGATTCCACGCCATCAGTTGCAGTCAGCCAGACCTGTTCCCCGACACCGAGGAACCGCACCGACCGCTGAACCTCCACCGGCGAAGTCTGCGACACCACCTTGCCGAGCACCTTCAACGCATCGGCCAACACACTCTTTTTGATCTTCATTTTCATTACCTCCATGTTAAAACACAATCGGCCCCGGCAGTCACATGACCGCCGGAGCCGATAACGAACAGGATTATCCTGATATCAAAGAGGTAATATATAGGTGAAAATTCATTGAACTACATGAAGTTATTGAATAAAAATTTTGCTTTCCGGTCAAGGCCATCCCCGATGCAAGCATCGGGGTATTTACGCCCAACCTCGCACATCCACTCAGCGGGCAGCCTCAAAATTTCAGTATAACGATGCGAGCATCGGGGAATTTATCCCATTATGATTAAATGACGGATTGAAAGATGACTTGTTTTTTGTTTTATAATTC
>NZ_DBEXAY010000275.1:0-3554 GCF_048170485.1 Victivallis sp.
TTTTATCTTCCCATTCCGTCATGAGAATTCTGGAATCCTGCGACAATTTCGACTCCGACGCTCCGCCGCTCATCGAATCGAATGACACCTATCGTTTCTTCTACCGAAAAAGGCGTCGCAACTTTCATGTCGCGGCACTCAATCCGGGAATGCCGGGCCGCGAACTGCTCCACTGCGGCTCAATCCACCGGACGGAACTGTTGCGCGGCGCCCACTTCCGTTCGGAAAACGTCGACCACCTCTCCGTCGAGTATGTTCAGCGCGGAGTTCTGCAGTTCCGACAGGAGGAACGAGGGTACGAACTCTCCGCCGGAGAGCTGTTTCTGCTTCACCCCAGGCGGCGCGGGGAGTTCTTCGCGGTCGATGGATCGTGCCTGAAGATCTCTCTGCTGTTCAACGGGCAACTTCTGCCGGAACTCCTGCGGGAATCAGGGCTTGCCGCCATCGATGCGATCGCCTCGGTCAACGTCGCCGTTCTGGAAAGCTTCATCCGAGATTTCGAAACGCTCTCCCTGGAACACGGCAGCGAGGCCGAACGAAAGAACGGCGTGCTGAGCTGGCGCTTCTTCCAGTTCCTGCGCGCGCCGCACCTCCCGGAACGCCCCCCGGCTCAACTGGCCGGATTCGAACGGTTCTGTCTGGAGCATCTAGCCGATCCCATGATCACGGTCGGCGACATGGCCGCCGCCTGCCGGCTCTCCGAAAGCCACTTCATCCGGCTTTGCCGACAGCATTTCGACGCGACGCCCTACCAGTATTTGATCCGGCTCCGGATGCAGGTCGCGGCCAAGCTGCTGCTCTCCACCGATCGCATGCCGGTCAAGCAGATCGCCGAGCAGGTCGGCTATCGAAATGCACTGCATTTTTCCACCGAATTCAAGAAACTGTTCGGGCTCTCTCCCCGGCAATATGCCGACCGGGAACAACCATAAAATTCAGTCACACGGCCCCATTCCACAAGTTGCTGCAACAGCGGGAGAAAACCGTTCCAAACAGAACAGCCCCGCCTTGACATTCCCAATTGACAGGCTATCTTATCCGACAGGAGAATCCACCCTCCGGAAAGGACGCTGGTTATGCATTGGAATGCGATACGAAAACGGCTCTTTTTCACGGATGCCCCGGCGCAGGGGGCCTTCTATGCGCTCACGCAGCTGCTGCTCGGGAGCTATCTCGTCTTCTCGCTTTTCGTTTTCCTGCTCGGAATCGGCTGGGTTACCATTACCATGCCGGCCGTCTGGATTGCGGCAGGCGTCGTCACAGTTCTCTTCTGTTACTATCTTGTTATGACGCTGACGTTTTTCCGCTCTCAACAGAGCGGATTTCAGAGATATCTCAGCTGGCTTTATTTTGTTCTCTGGGCGGGACTGCTCCTCTGGGGATATTTCCGGTTATCCCTGCCCGGGATATGGGCAACGTGGCTCTTCGCGTTCTTCTTCACCGGCGTCCTGCCGCTCTTCTTCTGCGGCCGCCAGTGGAAACCGGCCTTCGGCAGTGCCCTTGCCTGGTGCATCGGCACATTGATGCTGCTGCCGCCGTTTTTCTCCGGCATCCGGCATGGCAACGACCTGGGTAGTACTGTCTGCGATCTTTCAATACCGAAATATCTGGATTTTCTCGGCATCTCCGGGTGGGGCTGGAGCGTGTGGACAGCGGCGGGACTGCTCATCCTCGCGCTCTGGTACTGGCTGACCGCGCTCTTCTTCGCCCGCCTGAGCGGCGTGAAGAAGAGTTCCCTCTTCGGGAAAGGTGTGATCCTCTGGTGGAGCACTGGCGTGGCGGTTTTTCTTCTCTTCATCATTCTGACCTGCTTCGCCGGGAAAGAGGTTTCGCGCCGGATCGCCGAACTGGAAAAACGGTTCGGACGGCCGCTGACGGCGGAGGCGCTGGCGGAGTGTTACTTCAACGGACGCAAACCGGACGCCGCCTTCTGGGAACGGTGGGAGAAAAATCAGGAAGCAGTCTCGCCGTTTCCGCCGGAAAAAGACTATTCCGCATTTGCCACCACTCCGTCCTCGGTGCAGATTTCCGCCGACGGGATGAAGCAGTGGCGTAAGCGTTTCAAACAGTACAACGGAGCGCTGACGGAATGGGAAGCGCAATTTGCCAATCCGCTGCCGCCGCGGCCGCGTCAATACCGGCGCGGCAGACTGGTCCATCTCCTGCTGCAGGAACTCAACGGCCTCCGCAGATTCAACCGGATTCAATTATGGAGGATCCACTTTGCCCTCACAGACGGGCAATCAGAAGAAGCGCTCGCCGCCGAACGACGGATGAAGCAGGGCAACCAGTATCTGCAACAGGATTCTTTTCTGATCAGCGCTCTGGTGTGGGCAGCTTGCGAAGAGCTCCGTCTCTCCGGCATTGAGATGCTGCTGGAATCCGGCAAGCTCCCGGAATCGATGCTGCACCGGCTCTCCGCCGAACTGGCGGAACAGGAAAAAGCGATTCCGCCTCTTCTGGAGCGGGTGTTATACAGTGAAGCCGTTCTCATATTCGACACCTGCGACGGCTGGACGTCCGGAGAATATTCCTCTGTCGACGGTGCTTCGCACGCCTCCCCCCGGGCACTCCGCAACTTCGTTCCGCAACTCTGGTGGTACTTACGGCGGGAGATGGCGGGCTTGGCAGAATTCTACAGTCTACTGAACCTCTCTCAGTCCGAAAAGACACCGGCCATCCGTCATCCCAACCTTCTGGCCTCGGTATTCATCCCCTCCTATCTGCGCATTGCGACAAAATTCAACCGGCTGACAGCGCGGTTCCGGGCGGTGCGGGGGCTGATTCAGGCGGAACTCTATCGCCGGAAGCACGGCAACTGGCCGGAACGCCTTCCCGACCTGCCGCTCGATCCCTTCAGCGGCAAACCGCTGCTCTACCGGAAGGGTGAATGCGTTCAGCAGGTCGAAGTTCTGAAACAGGCGGGAGACACCCCGCCCCCGAAGGGACGCTTCTTCACGGACGCCCCTTCGAAGTGGATTGCCGACAAGGAGCTCCGTACCATTCCGGCGATTCAGGTGTGGAGCGTCGGCCCCGATGGCGTCGACGATGGCGGATTCCGCCCGGACGGGTCTCACTGCGACGACGTCCGGGCGCTCCTCCGGCTCCGACCGTAGGAAGCGGCTCCGGCCCCCCCGGGAAACGCCGGAGGGTTTGACTTTTTCCGTTTGGCACGATAGAGTATTTCATAAAAGGATGCGGACATTCCCGAAAGGAGGCCGACCATGCGGTGGAACGGGTGGTGGGAGAAGCTCTTTTTCCGTGACGCTCCGGCACAGGGGGCCTTCTACGCGCTCACCCAACTGTTGCTCGGAAGTTATCTCCTCTTCTCGCTTCTCATTTTCCTGCTCGGAATCGGCTGGGTTACCTTTACCATGCCGGCCGTCTGGATTGCGGCAGGCGTCGTCACAGTTCTCTTCTGTTACTATCTTGTTATGACGCTGACGTTTTTCCGTTCTCAACAGAGCGGATTTCAGAGATATCTCAGCTGGCTTTATTTTGTTCTCTGGGCGGGACTGCTCCTCTGGGGATATTTCCGGTTATCCCTGCCCGGG
>NZ_DBEXAY010000276.1:0-32132 GCF_048170485.1 Victivallis sp.
TTAAAATAAAGTCGGGAAGATGCCGCATCGACAGCGGTCGAGGTGTGCGACGGGGGAAGCCCCGCGTTGAAACCGCCTCGAACGAGCCGGGCCCGGGCGGGAAACGGGAGACGAAACTAGAGTTTGCAAGACAGTCGTATCGCATATTCAACCGTTGGGAGATGGAAATGATTCGTCGTATATGCAATCGAAATGGCAGGGGCCGTCCTCGGGAAAACCGCAACTTGATTACAGGAGGAATCCGGCAGATGAGACAGAAATTTACCCTTATCGAACTTCTTGTCGTAATAGCGATCATTGCAATCCTTGCCGGCATGCTGCTTCCCGCTTTGAACAAAGCGAGAGAGAAGGCGCGGGAGACAACCTGCGCCTCCAACATCAAACAGATCGGCAACGCTCTTCTCATCTATGCCGGAGATAACCGGGATGATCTCCCTGGTGTCTGCAACAACAACACGCAATATCTGGAGGATTACATCGGCAATTATCTCGGGCGGCCGCGGGGAAGTGACAACAGGGCGGCAAAACTCACCGAGCAGAAAGGTCCCTGGTTCTGCCCCTCCTATCCGACGGTTCCGGACACGGGAAACCGGGGGTATGGCAACAGTTATGTATTCACTTACCAGAGCGACTGTTACGGCACCACCTTCTGTGCACAGCCCAAGGGCTATTACCGTGCCAGGCATATCGGCGTCTGGCCGTACCACATTGCATGGAAGGTCTCTCGATTGCGCGGCAGTGTGGCGATCATGACCTCGGCCCGGCCCGACCAGCCCTCTTCCGGAGTGATCCGGGGGCATTTGAATGAGTATGGAGATCCTGAAATAAGCTATGAGTATTTCTACAATTCAGCCAAGCGGTCGACGTTGCTGCTCCGGGCCATGCCGCACGCGGGACGGGGAAACTTCCTGTTCGCCGACGGGCATGTGGCATCGCGTTCCGCTTTTCAGAATGTGCCGAAAGATGCCGGCGGGCTGGTCCATTGGGATGGTTTTTAACCGTTGCGGTGCCGGGGAAACCAGCATGGGTCAGAAGTGCGGAGAAGGAGGTCGGCGCATGGTGCGAGAGGGGATGTGCGGGAGGAGGAAACGTGGAATTGCGGCCGTTTCAGAAATGTGTTCCGGAGTTTGTGGAGAAGGTATGAAGAGAATTGTCAAAATCGTTGCCACCGTTCTGGCGGGCACGGCGGCTTTCGGCCTCCCGGCCGGGGATCTGGTTTTCAACGGCAACTTTCAGTTGGGGGAGGCCGGGTACATGCAGAAACGGATTCTGCGGCGGGATCGTAATCCGAAGCTGGAGTATCACCCGCTGTCTGTCCGGAACGGCATCATGCGCATTCACAATCCCTGCGCGGAACGGTTTGAGCTTCACACCCGGGAGTTTTTTCTCAAGCCGGACACGGAATATGTGTTTCGCTTCACTGCGCGCGGCACTTCACCCGGGCAGAAATTGTACGGCGTGCTGTACAATGTTTCCGGGCGGAAGTGGAATGCCTGCCATGTGCAGGCGGTTCTTCAGAAGGAGTTTCAGACCTATGAGAATGTCTACCGCACGCCGCCGGAGAGCAACGGCAGTTTCCACATCCATTTCCGCAATGTAAGCGATTACGATATTCCGGCTTCGGACATTGAATTCAAGGATATTGCGGTCTTTGAAAAGGGGGGCGGGGATGACCGGGGAATTCAGGTCGCACTGGAGGCTGCGGAACCGTTGTTCATCAAGACGGGTTCGACCTGCTCCGTACCGCTCACCGTCAAAATCGGCAACTTCTCCGCCCGGCCGCTGGAGGCGAAGGGGAAACTGACGCTGCTCGATGATACGGGGAAAACGGTATTTTCCACCTGGGAGATCGACGCAGGGACGCTTCGCCCCGGCGAGGTCCGAAGTTTGCAGACAACCTGTACGGTTTCGCGGTTTGGAACTTTTCTGGTCCGTCCGGAAATCCGCGGTGCGACGCATTCGCTGGATGCGGCCTTCGCGGTGATTGGAAAATATACCCCCCGGCCGCTCGATCCCGGGCGGGACTTCTGCGTCGCAATCAACGACGGGCTGGGGGTGAGCTGGTATCCGCAGGTGGCCTATCAGGGATATATGGCGTGGAATGCTCATCCGGAAAAACGCATCGAAATGCTCGCTCAGGCGGGCGTGCGACTGTTCCGCGACCATGACGCGGAGTACGAAGTGACTTCCTGGTACCTTCTGGAGCCGGAAAAGGGGAAGTGGGATTTTTCTGAGGCCGATTACAGGATGGCGGTGTATGAAAAACATCAGATTGAACTTTTGTCGTGTCTCGGACGCATCAACTTCCTTGAGCCGACGGAGCGGGAGGCCCGCTACATGACCCGGCACTGGCCCGACTGGCTCGCCCCGCACTGTCGCCGCGTGACCGATTATCCCGATTACACCTGGAAAGATGTACGCGGGCGCATCACCCTTCCCCCGGTAGACGAGTGGCGGAACTACATTCGCCAGGTGGTCGAACACTTCAAGGGGCGCATCCGGTACTATGAGATTTTCAACGAACCGAACGGCGTGATGGGGGCGGCCGATTATCTGATCTATTGCCGATCCGCATATGAGGAGGTCAAACAGGCGGATCCCGCCGCCAGGGTCATCGGGCTCTGCGTCACAACCGACATGGGCAGTACGACCGATCAATTCGTCTCTGATTTTTTGAAACAGGGAGGGGGGAAGGCGATGGACATTGCCAGTTTCCATCCGTATCAGGGGCGCGAGCTCTCCTCTCTGACTCCCGCGGACAGGTATATCGAGAATTTCCGCAACCTTTTACGCAAGTCCGGGCGGGATTTCCCGGTCTGGAATACGGAATTGTACTATCTCTACGATGTGGTCAGCCGGGAGCAGTCGCAGAGATTGAGCCGTCCCGGACATGTCGCCGCACGGTTCCTGACCGATCTGGGCGAAGGGGTGGGGCAGTCGATTGCCGTCCACGGCGATCAGCTCTGGAGCAATCCGCATCTGCTCCCGGTTCTGGCTGAAAATAACCTCAGCGAGGCGACGGGCATCTTGATTCCGTCTCCGAACTTCGTTGCGTACAACGCGCTGGCACGGTATTTTGAGGCAGCCGAGCCGAAGGCGAAATATGAATTGCCCAACGGCGGAATCGCCTACTGCTACACCCGGCGGGACGGTTCTCCGATCGCCGCGGTGTGGAATGCGAAGAAACGGGAGAATGTCAAGGTGGATCTCTCCGAATTCGAAGTGCTTGACGTATTGGGAAATCCGCTCTCCGACACGGGAACGCTGGCATTTGCCGGCACGCCGTATTATCTACTGCCCCGAAAACAATCCGGCCGGAATTTTCAGGAGGCGGTCCGGTCGATCCGGCCGGAACTGGCGGAAAACATCTCCTGCGGCGGAGCCGTGCGGAAGGCGGGCAGCCGGCTCTTCTTCACCCTCTTCAATCACGGTCGGGCTCCGGAAGCCGTGACGGTCGGATTCCGCGGCGCCGGGTTCACGGCGAAGCGGACGGTTTCCCTCACGGTGCCCGCCGGCGGAACCGTGGACGCCGAACTCGAGCTCAAACCGTCGCAACACACAAAGCAGATGCCGCAACTGCGCTATTATGCCGCGGGGCGGCTGGTTGAGAAACCGGTTCGACTCCACGAAGTTCCCGCCGTGCTGAACGTAGGGAAAACGCTGCAAAGGGAGTTTGTCGTCTGCCGGCCGAAAGTCGAAGGCGGGCAGCTCCGCATCGGCTTTGACGTTCTCGACGGTACCGATTCCGGGGCGGAGGAAGCCGGACGCAGTGCGTGGGAACAGGATTGCATTGAGCTTTTCTTCGACCTGGCGCCGCGGCATTTCCCGGAGCGTTTCAGCGAGACGTACGGTTCGGCGACCTTCCGGCTTTTCTACCTGCCCCGCGTGCCGGGAGCGAAACGGCTGACCGGATGGTTCCCCCCGGATTGTCCGCTGCAGCTTTCGGATGTTCGAGTGGAGGAAAAGAAAACAGCCGGCGGCTATTCCGTTTCCTTCCTCCTTCCGCTTGCGAAACTGCCGAAAGACGGGCTGATCGGATTTGATTTCAAGGTGGACGATGCGCTGCCCGGGAAAAGAGCGGAACGTTCCGTCGCCTGGACTTGTTTTGATGACCGGCACGGCAACCGTTGCCGATTCGGTCTGCTTGATTGTATGGAGGAAAAGTAATCATGCGAAAAGAGATCATTGCAATGGTACTGCTGGCCGGTTGGCTGGCAATCGGAACGGAACTGCCCATGACCTGTTCCGGAGGCTGGGAGAGAGCGGCGGCGCCGGGGGGATACCTCATCCGGTACGACGGGAAGGGGTGGCCGAAACTGAATGCGAAACTCCCGGTGACGCCGGGGAAGTTCTATCGGTTTTTGTTTGAGTCCCGCGGCGAAGGGGGGCCTGCCTTTCAGATCGTGGTTACACGCAGCGGAAAACGCAGTCACACGGGAGTTTCCTGCGACAGCCGCTGGACGAAACATGAGTTCAATGTCTACGCCGCCGATGCGGCGTCTCTGCAGTTTGCCCTGGTCGTTGATCCGGGGAAGAGCGGCGTAATCGAGGTGCGCAACGTTCAATGGCATGAGTTGACGGATGAGGATCTGCGTGGGAATCTTCTCTCCGACGGCGATATGGAAAACGGCAATGCCGTTCCCGCCGACTGGAATAAGATCCGGGAATCGCCGGAATTCGTCGCCACGATTGTCGAGAACGACAACTATCTTGCCGGGGAAAAGAGCATGTTGTTCCCGCTGACGCCGCTGAAACAGGGCGTGTGGGGGATGACGTCGCGCTATCTGCCGGTTGAACCGGGGAAACGCTATTTGTTCTCCTTCTGGGCGAAGGCGGAAAAGAGCGTGTTGATCCGTGCCGGTGTAAGTTTGTGGGATCCCTTCGGACACGTGGGAAAACACTTCAATGAGATCGGGAGTTTCCCGCTGACGCCGGAGTGGAAGAAATATGAATTTTCCGTTACGATTCCGGAGGATCCTGCCGCCTACCCGGACGTTTCCGGCCGGATGGTGCAGCTCGTATGGATGTGCTGGGATAAAAATGCCGACACGCAAGTCCGATTGGATGATCTCCGTTTTGAACAGATGAAAAGGGAACAGTAAAGTGCAATTCCTTCGGCCGAAATTCCATTTCACCGCACCTCGCGGTTGGAGCAATGATCCCAACGGACTTTTCTTCGATGGGCGGAACTATCATCTCTATTACCAAGCCAATCCGGAAATTGTAAGTTATGCACAGATGAATTGGTATTCCATGCGCTGGGGCCATGCCGTCAGCACGGATCTTCTTCACTGGTCACACTGCAAGGATGCGCTTCTGCCGCGTCCTCCGCTGGATGGAAAGCCGGATTGTCCATGGAGCGGCTCCTGCATTGTCGACCGGGAAAATGTCGCCGGATTCGGCAAAGACTCTGTGCTGGCCTTTTTCACTTCGACTGCACGGGGCGAATGCATCGCCTTCAGTCTCGACGGCGGTATGACATTTACGGAATATGCCGGAAATCCGGTGGTCCGTCATAACGGTCGCGATCCGAAGGTGTTTTTCCATCCCGCTTCCGGGAAGTGGATCATGGCGGTTTTCGAGATGGTCAACTATGCGGCGTTTTACAGTTCGGAAAATCTGCGCGACTGGAGGTTTGAAAGCCGCATCCACGGATTCTACGAATGCATCAATTGTTTTGAACTTGGCGGGAAATGGGTCCTGATGGCCGCAGATGGCAGCTACTCCGTGGGGACGTTTGACGGGCATCAGTTTGAACCGTTGACGCGTCCTCAGAAGCTATTTGAGGGAACCGCCCTGTATGCGGGGCAATGTTTCTGGGGAATCCCGGAAATCATCGTCATCTTCTGGTTTCGGCTGCCGCATCTGAGCGGGGCGGGATTCCTGAACCAGATGTCGCTGCCGATGCGTCTGGAACTGGGTGCGGAGGATCGCATTCGCATCCTGCCGGCCGTCGATGTTCCCGGGACAATGTACCACTCTCCGCAGAAGCCTCTGACGCTCGGAAGTGTGACGATCCCAGCGGCGGAGGATATCTTCGTCGTTGAAGACGAGTACAGCGTGGAAGCTTTTCTCAATGGCGGCGACCGTCTTTTCGCTGCAGAAAAGATCCAATAAAAAAAAGGCCCCCGACGCACCGGGATGTGAAACCGAATGCGCCGGAGGCCGCAGGAAGGGTCGTTTTATTCTCTTCTGCCGGTGTGCACGTGGCGGTGGTACTCCTGCAGACTGCATACTTCAAACCGGCCGAACTCCAGCTTGTCGGTCAAGCCTTCGATCGCCGCCGTCAGGCCGGAAAGCGTCGTCGTCACCGGAATCCCCATGCTCACCGCCAGGGAACGCATCCGGATTTCGTCCACCATCGCTTCCGCGCCGTTTTCCGTCGTGTTGACGATCCACTGCACCTGCTTCTCGTGGAGCAGGTCGAGCAGGTTCGGCCGCCCGCGGGAGATGCGGTAGATCGCCTGGGTCTTGATGCCGGCATCCCACAGCAGCGTGGACGTTCCGCGCGTGGCGTAGATGCCGAAGCCCAGCTTGACCAGCTGCCGCGCCAGCTCCACCGCCCGCGGTTTGTCCTCGTCGCGCACCGAGAGGAAGACGTTGCCGCCGGTCGGAAGACGGCTGCCCGCGGCCACCTGGCTCTTCAGATAGGCCAGACCACGGTCCGGATCGATGCTCATCACTTCGCCGGTCGATTTCATCTCCGGGCTGAGCATGATGTCCACCCCCGGGAACTTGACGAAGGGGAAGACCGCCTCCTTCACCGCCGTATACGGCAGTTTCACCTCGCGGGTGAAGCCCAGGGATTCCAGCGTCTCGCCCACCATGCAGCGCGCGGCCAGTCCGGCCAGCGGAACCCCGATCGCCTTGCTGACGAAGGGAACCGTCCGCGAGGCGCGCGGATTCACTTCGATGATGTAGATCTCTCCATCCTTCACCGCAAGCTGCATGTTCATGAGGCCGCAGACGTGCAGTTCCTTTGCGAAGGCGTGGGCGTAGGTGCGCACTTTTTCCTGCAGTTCCGGCGCCAGCGTCATCGGCGGAATCACGCTCGCCGAGTCGCCCGAATGGATTCCCGCCGGTTCCACGTGTTCCATGATCGCGCCGATCACCGAGGTGTGGCCGTCGCTGATGCAGTCCACATCCAGCTCGACCGCGTCTTCGAGGAACCGGTCGATCAGAATCGGTTTGCCTTCCGCCGCGGCGGCCGCCGCTTCGACGTATTTGCGCAGGTAGGCCTCCTTGTAGACGATCACCATCCCCCGGCCGCCGAGCACGAAGGAGGGGCGGACCAGCAGCGGATAGCCGATCTTCTCCGCGATCGCCACCGCCTCCTCCACCGAGTGGGCGATGCCGCTCGGCGGCTGAAGTATGCCGATCTTCTCCGAGAGCTGACGGAAGTAGTCGCGGTCCTCGGCGGCGTCGATGTCGTCCGGACTCGTGCCGATGACGTTCGCCCCCGCCGCCCGGAGCTGCTGGGCGAGGTTGAGCGGCGTCTGGCCGCCGAACTGAACGATCACGCCGAAACACTGTTCCCGCTCGTAGATGTTCATCACATCCTCCAGCGTCAGCGGTTCGAAATAGAGCTTGTCGCTGGTGTCGTAGTCGGTGGAGACCGTCTCCGGGTTGCTGTTGACCATGACCACCTCGTACCCCGCCTTGCGCAGGGCGAAGCTGGCGTGGACACAGCAGTAGTCGAATTCAATTCCCTGGCCGATCCGGTTGGGACCGCCGCCGAGGATCATGATCGTCTTCTTGCCCTGATGGCTGCGCACCGGTTCGCCGGCGTCCCCCCAGGTGGAGTAGTAGTAGGGGGTCTTCGCCTCGAACTCTCCGGCGCAGGTGTCGACCGTGCCGAAGATCGCCTCCAGGCCGACGGCCCGGCGGGCGGCACGCACCTCCGTTTCGGTCGAACCGAGCAGGAAGGCGATCTGACGGTCGGAGTACCCGAACTCCTTCGCCTGCCGGAAGAGCGGCAGATCCGCCTGCAGGCCCGCGAGCGAACCGGCGGAGCGGATCTCCTCCTCGAACGCGGCGAGTTCCGCGAGATGACGCAGGAAGTAGCGGTCGATGCGGGTGAGTTCGTAGAGCTTCTCCACCGACCAGTTCCGCTTCAGCGCGGCGCGGATGACGAAGATGCGCTCGGCGTTGGGGCGGCGCAGTTCCGCTTCGAGGAGTTCGTCGCTCATCGACTCGTATTTGCCATCCTTGCCGTCGGCGCCGAATCCGGCGCGGCCGGTTTCGAGCGAACGGAGCGCCTTCTGGAGCGACTGCTTGAGGTTGCGGCCGATCGCCATCGCTTCGCCGACCGACTTCATCTGGGTTCCGAGCGTGGAGTCCGCCGCCGGGAACTTCTCAAAGGTGAAACGGGGCACCTTGGTGACCACGTAGTCGAGCGCCGGTTCGAAACAGCTGGGCGTTTCGCCGGTGATGTCGTTGCGGATTTCGTCGAGGGTGTAGCCGACTGCGAGCAGCGCCGCGATTTTGGCGATCGGGAAGCCGGTCGCCTTGCTGGCGAGCGCGCTGGAGCGGGAGACGCGCGGATTCATTTCGATGATGATCCGCCGTCCGTTCTCCGGATTGACCGCCCACTGGACGTTCGACCCGCCGGTTTCGACGCCGATGGCGGCCATCACCTCGAGGCTCTGGTCGCGCATCTCCTGATACTCCCGGTCGGTGAGGGTCTGAATCGGCGCGATGGTGATCGAGTCGCCGGTGTGAACCCCCATCGGATCGAGGTTTTCAATCGAGCAGACGATGACGGAGTTGCCTTTGCGGTCGCGCATGACCTCCATCTCGAACTCCTTCCAGCCGAGCAGCGACTCTTCGATCAGCACTTCGCTGTTGAGACTGGCGGCGAGCCCGCGGTTGACGATCGTTTCGAACTCCTCCGGATTGTGCGCGATGCCGCCGCCGGTTCCGCCGAGGGTGAAGCCCGGCCGGATGATCAGCGGCCAGCTGCCGATGGTGCGCGCCACGGCGAGCGCCTCCGCCATCGAGTGAGCGCTGCCGGACTGCGGCAGGTCGAGGCCGATTCCCTGCATGGTCTGTTTGAAGAGCTGGCGGTCTTCCGCGCGGTTGATCGCGTCGGCGGAGGCGCCGATGAGTTCGACCTGATACCGGTCGAGGATCCCCTTGTGATAGAGCTCCATCGCGAGGTTGAGCGCGGTCTGTCCGCCGAGGGTGGGCAGCAGAGCGTCGGGCCGTTCGCGGCGGATGATCTCGTGGAGAATGTCCGGCGTCAACGGTTCAATGTAGGTGCGGTCGGCGAACTCCGGGTCGGTCATGATCGTCGCCGGATTGCTGTTGACCAGCACCACCTCGAACCCCTCGCGCCGGAGCACTTTGCAGGCCTGTACGCCGGAGTAGTCGAATTCGCACCCCTGGCCGATGACGATCGGCCCGGAGCCGATCAGCATGATCTTTCTGATATCTGTCCGTTTCGGCATGATGGATTACCTCGCTTTCTGCTGCAGCGCCGCCGTGACCAGCCCGCGGAAGAGCGGATGGGCCGCCCGCGGGCGGGATTTGAATTCCGGGTGGAACTGACACCCGACGAAGTAGGGATGATCTTTCTGGAGTTCCACCACTTCGACCAGCCGCCCGTCCGGACTGGTTCCGGCGATGGAGAGCCCCGCCGCTTCGAGTTCATTGCGGAACTCCGGGTTGAATTCGTAGCGGTGACGGTGACGTTCCGCCGCCATATCGGTTCCATAGAGCGCCGCGCTCCGGCTCCCCGGCGCGAACCGGCACGGGCAGGCGCCGAGCCGCATCGTGCCGCCCTTGTCGGTGATGTTGCGCTGATCGGGCAGGAGGTCGATGACCGGGTGTTTCGTCGCCGGATTGAATTCGGTGCTGTCGGCGTCCTCCCAGCCGAGCACGTTGCGGGCGTATTCGATCACCGCGCACTGCATGCCGAGGCAGATGCCGAGGAAGGGAATCTTCCGGGTGCGGGCGTATTCGACCGCGCGGATCTTGCCCGGCACGCCGCGGCTGCCGAAGCCGCCGGGCACCAGAATGCCGTCGGCGCCGGCGAGCATTTTTTCCGGATCGCCCTTCTCCAGCTCTTCGGCCTCGACCAGCAGGGTGCGGACCTTCGCGCGGCTGGCGATTCCGGCGTGGCTGAGCGCTTCGTAGATGCTCTTGTAGGCGTCCTGGTGGCTGACGTATTTGCCGACCACGGCGATGGTGCACTCCGTTTCCGGATGGAGCACGCCGTCGAGCCACTCCAGATAGTCGTGCAGATCGAGCTCCCGCCGGTCGAGCCGGAGCAGGTCGAGCACTTTGACGTCGAGCTCCTGCCGGGCGAGTTCGAGCGGCACCTCGTAGATCGAGTGCTGAACGTCGAGCTCCTCGATGACGTACTCCTCGGGGACGTTGCAGAAGAGCGAAAGTTTCTTGAAGTGGCCGGGTTCCATCGGAATCTCCGTCCGGCAGACCAGAATGTCCGGCGCGATACCGATGCTCCGGAGCGTGGCGACCGAGTGCTGTGACGGTTTGGTCTTGAGCTCCTTCGCCGCGCGGATGTAGGGCACCAGCGTGAGATGGAGGAAGATCGCGTTGTCGCGCCCGGCCTCAAGCCGGAACTGACGCGCCGCCTCCAGGAAGGGGAGGGACTCGATGTCGCCCGCGGTGCCGCCGATTTCGGTGATGGCGATGTCGGTCTCCGGCGTGTGGAGCGACTGCATCGCACGCTTGATTTCGTCGGTGATGTGGGGAATCACCTGCACGGTGCCGCCGAGGTATCCGCCGGCCCGTTCCCGGGCGATCACGTTGCCGTAGATGCGTCCGGAGGTGTAGTTGCCTGCCTTGGAGCAGGTCACGCCGGCGAGCCGCTCGTAGTGACCGAGGTCGAGGTCGGTTTCGGCGCCGTCCTCGGTGACGAACACCTCGCCGTGCTGGTAGGGGCTCATCGTGCCGGGGTCGACGTTGAGATAGGGGTCGAGCTTCTGCATGGCGACCCGGTAGCCGCGCTGTTTGAGGAGCATGGCCAGTCCCGCTCCGGTGATTCCCTTGCCGAGGCTGGAGACCACTCCGCCGGTTACGAAAATGTGCTTGGTCATGATGTTCAACGCTCCATCAGGTTGCGGAATTGAGTGAACAGGTAGTGCGAATCGTGCGGCCCGGGGGCCGCCTCCGGATGGTACTGCACGCTGAACGCCGGTTCATGGCGGTGGCGGATCCCCTCGACGGTCTGATCGTTGAGGTTGATGTGAGTCACTTCGAGCGCCTCCGGAAGGCGGTCGGCATTCAGGGCGAAGTTGTGGTTCTGCGAGGTGATCTCGATCTTGCCGGTGAGCAGGTTGCGGACCGGGTGATTGCAGCCGTGATGGCCGAATTTCAGCCGGCCGCAGGAGGCACCGCAGGCGATGCCGAGCAGCTGGTGCCCGAGGCAGATCCCCATCAGCGGAACGCGGCCGATCAGGGCGCGGATCATCTCCGCCGCGTAACGGACCGCCGACGGGTCGGCCGGGCCGTTGGAGAGGAAGACCCCGTCGGGCTTTTCACGCAGCACCTCCTCGGCGGTGGTGTGCGCCGGCAGGACGGTGACCTGCATTCCGGCAGCGGCGAGGCCGCGCAGAATGTTGTACTTGATTCCGTAGTCGAGCGCGACAACCCGGAACTCGCCGTCGTGGTTCCATTCGTAGCGTTTCCCGGCGGTGACGATTTCCGCATAGTCCTTCCCGTCGAGGCCGGACCAGGCGCGGGCCCGTTCGACCGCTTCCGCTTCGGAGAGCGGCTCCTCCGAGACGTGGAGGAACGCCTTCTGGCTGCCGCAGTCGCGCAGCGTGAGGGTGAGGCGCCGGGTGTCGACGCCGGCGATCGCGGGCTTGCCCGCCGCCCGGAGGGTCTCTTCGAGGGAGGTTTCCGCGCGGAAGTTCGACGGCTCATTGAGTTCGTGAATCACCAGTCCGTTCAGAAACAATCCGCGGGACTCGACATCCTGCGGATTGCAACCGTAATTTCCGATCTCCGGCGCGGTCAGCGTCACGAACTGCCCCGCGTAGGAGGGGTCGGTGAGAATCTCCTGATAGCCGGACATTCCGGTGTTGAAAACGGCTTCTCCGACGGTGTCCGTCGGGGCTCCGAAACTCCACCCCCGGAATATCTCTCCGTTGGCGAGCGCCAGGAACGCGGCCCGTTCGCGTTGTTGTTTCCATCTGTACATATCGTTTACTCCATAAGCAGTTAATAAGCTCGTTCGTCCCGGTTTTCGACGTAGTTGACCAGCGCCCGGTTCACCACCCGGAAGCCGCCCGGCGTCGGATAATCACCGGTGAAATACCAGTCCCCCCGGTGCTCCGGACAGCAGCGCGCGAGATCCTCGCAACTCTGGAACACCAGCGCGAGCTCCGCCCGGAGCCCTTCCGGTTTGAGCCGTTCGGCAATCGCCCGGGTGAGTTCTTCGTCGGAGAAGGCGTCGTAGAGCGGCCGCACGCAGTTGATTCCGGCCGTCTGATCCTCCAGTTTTTTCTGCAGCAGCTCTTTGGCCTGCCGGTAGCACCGGTCGAGCAGATCGAGTTTGCCGGAGGCGCGCAGCAGGTCGACCACCGCTTCGAATGCGACCAGTTCCCGCAAATTCGCCATATCGATGCCGTAGCAGTCCGGATACCGGATCGGCGGAGCGGCGGAGGCGATCACGATCTTGCGGGGCGCCAGCCGGTCGAGAATCGGCAGAATCGCGCTGCGCATGGTGTTGCCGCGCACGATCGAATCATCCACCACCACCAGCGAATCCGATCCCGGCCGGACCAGCCCGTAGGTGACGTCGTAGATGTGCATATAGAATTCGCGGCGCGCTTCGGCGTCGGCGATGAAGGTGCGGAACTTGGCGTCCTTGACCGCGATCTGACCGAAACGGACCCGCGGCATGGTGCCGGCCGGCGTGGTCCGCCAGCACTCCTCCTGCAACGCTTCGAGCAGGCCGTGAAAGCTGATCTGGGCGGTGTTGGGGATGTAGGAGAAGAGGGTGTTCTCCCAGTCGTAGTTCACCTCGCGCAGAATCGCCGGCACCAGCGCCCGGCCGAGCGCTTTGCGCTCGTGGTGGATGTCGGCGTCGTTGCCGCGCGAGAAGTAAATTCGTTCGAAGACGCAGCGGCGCAGCGGTTTCGGCGGCAGACAGGGGCGGAACTGCACCGTGCCGTCGGGCTGAATGATCAGCGCTTCGCCCGGAGGCAGTTCATTCACCTCCGCCGAGGTGCAGTCGAACGCCGCCTGAATGGCCGGCCGTTCCGAACTGACCACCACCACTTCGTCGTCGAAATAGTAGTAGCCGGGACGGATTCCGGCGCTGTCGCGCAGGGCGAAGGATTCGCCGTCGCCGAGGATGCCGCAGAGCGTGAATGCCCCGTCGAACCGCCCGGCCGCCATCTTCAGCACTTCGGCCAGGTCGAAGTTGTGCTGTTTCCGGTCGCGCATAAGTTCGAGGCAGTGGCCGATCAGCTGCAGAATGAGAGCACCGTCCTGCCGGCTGGAAGGATGGTGCCCGGTCGCCTGAAGGGTGCGGAAAATCTCCGCGGTATCGGTCAGGTTGAAGTTCCCCGCCAGCATCAGGGTCCGGTTCAGGCAGGCGTTTTCACGCACAAAGGGGTGACATGCGTTGATGCCGGAACGGCCGAAGGTGCCGTAGCGGAGATGGCCGAGGTAGAGTTCGCCGCAGAAGGGGAGGTTGTGTTTTGCCTCTTCGCCGGTGAGGGGTTTCTCCGGCATGGGGGGGATTTCCCGGCCGATCTTTTCGAGCAGATCAGCCAGACAGGGACGGGTATTGGATTTCTCCAGCTGATAGCAGGGGAAACCGGGCATGGGATCCAGTCCGACACAGCCGAGTCCCGCGCCGTCCTGGCCGCGGTTGTGCTGTTTTTCCAGCAGGAGCGCCATCTTCTGAAATCCGTAGTACGGCGTACCGTATTTGCGGATGTAGTGGTCGAGGCTGCGGCGGAGCCTCAGCAGTGTGACAGCGCAGTCATGTTTACTCTGGTCCGACATGGTCCGAATATTCTTTCTTCTTCCTTAATTCCCCGGCCTGTCCGGACCGGGGAAATCCCCGCCGGAATTCCGGCGGGGATTGCGGTTTGGGTTTGGGTTTCAGTTTCAGTAGATGAAGAGCATCTCACGATACTTCGGCAACGGCCAGCAACCGTCGGAAACCTGCGGTTCCAGCGCATCGACCGTGCGGCGGAGTTCGTTCATCGCGGCGATGATCTGTTCGTGGCAGCCCTTCAGCGCTTCGCGGAGCGCATCGGCTCCGGCGGCGAGCTGATCGAGGCCGGTCCCGAGGACGGCGACGCTCTTTTCCAGTCCGGCGATTCCGTTGGTCACGCCCGCCGCCTTCGCCGCGGCGAGGGCACTGACGTTCCGGCTGAATTCCGCCGTGACGGTCGGGCGGATCATGCTTTCGGCGATTTCCAGCGCGATTTCGCCTTCGATCTTGATCCGGCGATGGTAGTCCTCAAGGAAGACCTCGTAGCGGGATTCGAGTTCGCGGCGGTTGTAGACGCCGTACTTTTCGAACATCGCGATGTTCTCCGGATTGGTCAGGCAGCGGAGCGCCTCCATCGTGGTGGCGGCGTTCGGCAGACCGCGCTTCGCGGCCTCGGCCTTCCACTCTTCGGTATAGCCGTTGCCGTTGAAGATGATCCGCTTGTGTTCGCGAATGATCTTGGTAAGCAGCACCTGAAGTCCGGCGTGGAAATCGGCGGGCTTGAGTTTTTCCAGCTCATCGCTGATGCGGTCGAGCGACTCGGCGACGATGGTGTTGAGCACGGTGTTCGGGCCGGAGCAGGACTGGCTTGAACCGGGGGCACGGAACTCAAACTTGTTGCCGGTGAAGGCGAACGGGCTGGTACGGTTCCGGTCGGTCGCGTCACGCGGCAGCGGCGGAAGCGTATCCACGCCAATCCGCATGGAGCCGACCCGGCGGCTGGAGGTCGCGACGCCCTTTTCCAGCTGGTCGATCACGTCGGCGAGCTGGTCGCCGAGGTACATCGAGATGATCGCCGGCGGCGCTTCGTTCGCTCCGAGCCGGTGGTCGTTGCCCGCGCCGGTCACCGCCGCACGCAGGAGGTCGCTGTGGAGATCGACCGCTTCGATGATCGCCGTCAGCACGGTCAGGAAGATCGCGTTCTGGTGCGGATCGCTGCCCGGATCGAGCAGATTGCGGTTGCCGTAGGCGATTGCCCAGTTGTTGTGCTTGCCGGAGCCGTTGATTCCGGCGAAGGGCTTTTCATGCAGCAGGCAGACCAGGCCGTTGCGGTCGGCGACTTCGCGCAGGATCTCCATGACCAGCATGTTGTGGTCGCAGGCGAGGTTGAGTTCCTCGAACATCGGAGCGAGTTCGAACTGGGCCGGCGCCACCTCGTTGTGACGGGTCTTGGCCGGGATTCCGAGCTTCCAGAGCTCCTGTTCCACCTCGGTCATGAAGTTGAGGATGCGCATCTTGATGGAGCCGAAATAGTGGTCCTCAAGCTGCTGGTGCTTCGGCGGCGGCGCACCGAAGACGGTGCGGCCGGTCTGCACGAGGTCGGGGCGCTGCAAATAGAAATTTTTGTCGATGAGGAAGTACTCCTGTTCCGGTCCGAGGGTGATGGTCACCTTCTCTTCGGGCTGGTTGAAGCATTTCATCAGCCGCTTGACCGAATTGGAGAGCGCCTGCATCGAGCGGAGCAGCGGGGTCTTCTTGTCGAGCGCTTCGCCGGTGTAGCTGCAGAAGGCGGTGGGGATGCAGAGCGTCGCTCCGTTGCCGTGACGCTTGATGAAGGCGGGGCTGGTCGGATCCCAGGCGGTGTAGCCGCGCGCCTCGAAGGTGCTGCGCAGGCCGCCCGACGGGAAGCTCGACGCATCCGGTTCGCTGACGATCAGATTTTTGCCGGAGAAGGACATGATCGGTTCGCCGTTCTTGATCTCCAGGAAGGAGTCGTGTTTTTCCGCGGTCGAACCGGTCAGCGGCAGGAACCCGTGAGTGAAATGGGTGGCGCCGCGCTCCATCGCCCAGTGCTTCATCGCGTGAGCAACGTCGGCGGCGATATCGGCGTCGAGCGGCGCGCCGTTGTTGATGGTGGAGAGAAGTTTCTCCGCCGTCGCCTTCGGCAGGTATTCACGCATTGCATCGGTGTTGAACACATCTTCCGCGTAGTAGTCGATGTTGGCGGGGGCCGCGGCTTCCGGCACGGGGGCGTGGAGTCCGGCCACGACATTGATGGCATTGGCGCGAGTTGGATTGCTCATGATAAAACCCTCCTGGTTTGGTTGCATTGTGACTGCTGCCGGATGTGTAGCAGGAGTCGTGCCAACTTTTCATGAGCGGAGAACGCCTCATTTGTGAGGATATTGTTTTACAAAAATGTAAAACTGAACGGATGATTTTACGATTTTGTAATACGCGCGCGAGTAATATATGGAGAAATCCGCCGGGAGCGGAGTTGGCACGTTTTTTGCTTACATGGTTCTGCAAATGTTCAGTTCAAAAGCAGGAAGGAGCTCTGGAACTATGGAACAAGATCGACAGCAAAATCAACAGCGCGGGTTCGCTGCGCCGCTGGTTGCGGACAGCGGCCTCTACAGCTTTGCCAACGAGCACGACGCGTGCGGCGTGGGCCTGGTGGCGGATCTCAACAATCAGCCGAGTCACCGCATCGTGGAGATGGGATTGACCGTGCTCAAGCGGCTGATGCACCGCGGTGCGTCGGGCGGGGATCCGAACACCGGTGACGGCGCCGGACTGCTGCTGGCGCTGCCGCACGAATTTTTCCGGCGCGAGATGGGCGATGCCCTTCCGGAGCCGGGGCGCTACGGCGTGGCGATGATCTTCGGCGGCGCCGGTTGCGAAGCGCAGATCGAGAAGATCGTCGGCGACGAGGGCGGGCGGGTGATCGCCTGGCGCGATGTGCCGGTTCACCCGGAGGAGATCGGACGCGCCGCGCGTGAGAGCGCGCCGCTGATCCGTCAGCTCTTCATCGGCGGGGAGGCGTTCCCGTCGACCGCCGCGTTTGAGCGCAAACTTTTCGTGATGCGCCGCCTGATTGAAAAGTCCCTGCCGGAGTGCTACATCTGCAGCATGTCCGCGCGCAGCATCGTCTACAAGGGGCTGCTGCTGGCTACGCAGCTGGAGAAATTCTATCCGGACCTCGGTGACGAGCTGTTCCGCTCGCCGCTGGCGCTGGTCCATCAGCGTTACAGCACCAACACGTTCCCGACCTGGAACCTCGCGCACCCGTTCCGCTATCTCGCTCACAACGGCGAAATCAATACGCTGCGGGGCAACCTCAACCACCTGCGCAGCCGCGAATCCAGTCTGGCCAGCGATCTCTTCGGCGACGATATGAAGAAGCTGCTGCCGCTGATTCCGGCCGGGCAGAGCGATTCGGCCTGCCTCGACAACATGTTCGAACTGCTGGTCGCCGCCGGGCGGCCGCTTGCGCACGCCATGCTGATGCTGATGCCGCAGGCGTGGGGCAAGAACTACCACCTCGGCCGCGACGTGCGCGGCTTCTTCGAATACCATTCGGCACTGATGGAGCCGTGGGACGGACCCGCCGCCGTCGCCTTTTCCGACGGCGTGAACGCCGGTGCGATCCTCGACCGGAACGGTCTGCGTCCGGCGCGTTACACGCTCTGCCGCGACGGGCTCTTCGTGCTCGCCTCCGAGACCGGCGTGCTGGATATTCCTGCTTCGGAAGTGGTCCGCAAGGGCCGGCTCCGTCCCGGTGAGATGCTCTACCTCGACCTCGAACACCACCGTCTCATCGGGGATGGCGAGATCAAGAACGCCGCCGCGCGCCATCAGCCCTACCGCCGCTGGGTGGAGGAGAACAAGATCTCCGTCCACGGTCTGTTTACCGAAATCACCCCCTCGGAAGTGGCCGACGACCTGGTCGCCATGCAGAAGCGTTTCGGATACTCCCGCGAGGATGTCGAGCTCATCATCCAGGTGATGGCCGCGACCGGGCATGAACCGGTCGGTTCGATGGGCAACGACGCCGCGCTCGCGGTGCTCTCCAGCCGGCCGCAACTGCTTTTCAACTACTTCAAGCAGCTCTTCGCCCAGGTGACCAACCCGCCGATCGACCCGATCCGCGAGGAGTTGGTGATGAGCCTCACCACCTACATCGGCAACCGGGGCAACATTCTGGTCGATACGCCGCTTAACGCCCGGCTGATCAAACTGCCGCGTCCGGTCATCACCGACGATGAACTCGCCCGGCTCGAAGCGGTCGGCCAGCAGGACTTCCAGTCGAAACTTCTGCCGCTGGAGTTCCCGGCCGGCGGCGGAGGCGGTGCGCTCGAACTCGCGCTGGAGAAACTCGCCGCCGACGCGGTCGAGGCGGTGCGTTCCGATCACCGGATTTTAGTTCTCTCCGACCGCAATCCGTCGGAGAACACCACGCCGATTCCGTCGCTTCTGGCGACTGCGGCGGTCAACCGCGCGCTGGTGGCGGCCGGACTGCGGCCGGAGGCGGGCATCATCGTCCAGTCGGGCGAGGTGCGCGAAATCATGCACTTTGCGCTGCTGCTCGGTTTTGGAGCGACGGCGATCAATCCCTATCTTGCGCTGGAGACGGTCACGCAGCTCGCCCGCTCCGGAGCGATTGCCCCCGACCCGGTGACCGCGGCGGGGAACTACATCAACGCGGTCGACAAGGGACTGCTCAAAGTGATGTCCAAGATGGGCATCTCCACGCTGCGCAGTTACCGTTCCGGCCAGGTGTTCGAAGCGGTCGGCCTCAACTCCGACCTGATCGACCGCTACTTCCCGGGTACTGCCAGCCGGATCGGCGGCATCGGCCTGGAGGAGATCGCCGCGGAGGCGGACCGGCGGCGCGTGGAAGCGCTCGCTCCCGCCAACGGGCGCGGCGCCGGACTGCTGCCGGACGGCGGCCAGTACCGCTTCCGTCGCGACGGCGAAAATCACCTCTGGACTCCAGAATCGCTGGCCGCATTCCGACAGGCGGTCCAGACCGGGAACCGCGAGAAGTTCAAAGTTTACTCCAATCTCATCGACCAGCAGGCCACCCGGCTCTGCACGTTGCGGGGACTGTTTGAATTCGCCCCCGCCGAGCCGGTGCCGCTTGAGGAGGTCGAAAGTGTCGAATCGATCATTCACCACTTCGTCTCCGGTGCGATATCGCTCGGTTCGCTCAGCCCCGAGGCGCATGAGGCGATCGCAATTGCGATGAACCGCCTCGGCGCGATGAGCAACTGCGGCGAGGGCGGCGAGGATTCCGACCGGTATCAGCCGGGGCCGCACGGCGAGGACCGCACCAGCGCGATCAAGCAGATCGCCAGCGGCCGTTTCGGCGTGACCATCGACTATCTGCGCCATGCGAAAGATCTTCAGATCAAGATGGCGCAGGGCGCGAAGCCCGGCGAGGGCGGCCAGCTGCCCGGACACAAAGTCAATGAATTCGTCGCGCGGATTCGCCATTCGATGCCGAATGTGACGCTGATCTCTCCGCCGCCGCACCACGACATCTACTCGATCGAAGACCTCGCACAGCTCATCTACGATTTGCGCAACGCCAATCCGGCGGCGCGGGTGTCGGTCAAGCTGGTTTCCGAAGTGGGAGTCGGCACCGTTGCCGCGGGCGTCGCCAAGGCGCACGCCGACGTGGTTCTGGTCAGCGGCCATGACGGCGGCACCGGTGCTTCGCCGCTCACGAGCATCAAGCACGCCGGACTGCCGTGGGAACTGGGATTGGCCGAAGCGCAGCAGACGCTGGTGCTCAACGAGCTCCGTTCGCGGGTGCGGCTTCAGGTCGACGGCCAGCTCAAGACCGGCCGCGACGTGGTGATCGGCGCTCTGCTCGGCGCCGAAGAGTTCGGATTCGCCACGACGATTCTGGTCTGCCTCGGCTGCGTGATGATGCGCAAATGCCACGAGAACAGCTGCCCGGTCGGGGTCGCCACTCAGGACCCGGAACTTCGCAAGCATTTCTGCGGCAAGCCGGAATACATCGAGAACTTCCTGCGCTTCCTCGCGGAGGATGTGCGCGAACTCCTGGCGAAACTCGGCTTGCGTTCGCTCAGCGAAGCGGTCGGCCGCACCGATCTGCTACGCATGAACCGGGCGATCGATTTCTACAAGGCGCGCCACCTCGACTTCAGCCGGATTTTCCAGCCGGCGAAGGGGAGCGCGGTGCGGTTCGACGCGTCCCGGCCGCATGAGGAGCTGAAGAACTTCGACCGCGGCGAACTCCTGCCGGAACTGCTGCCGCACGTCGATGACGGCACACCGGTCACACTTTCGCGCCGGATTGCGAATGTCAACCGCACGGTCGGAACGGAGCTCTCCGGAGAGGTGGTCGTGCGCCGCGGTGCGCAGGGACTGCCGCCGGACACCATCCGGGTGGATTTCACCGGGTGTGCCGGGCAGAGTTTCGGCGCCTTCCTCGCGCCCGGACTGGAGTTTGTCCTCTCCGGCGAGGCCAACGACTACGTCGGCAAGGGAATTTCCGGCGGCTGCATCGTGATCCGTCCCGAACCGACTGCGACGTTCGCGGCGCATGAGAACGTCATCGCCGGCAACGTCATCGGCTACGGCGGCACTTCCGGAAAGATCTTCATCAACGGGCAGGTCGGCGAACGGTTCGCCATCCGCAACAGCGGTGCCACGCTGATGGCCGAAGGAGTCGGCGACCACGGTTGCGAATACATGACCGGCGGCCGGGTGGTTGTGCTCGGTCCCACCGGCGTCAACTTCGCGGCGGGCATGACCGGCGGTCTCGCTTACGTCTACGATGAGACCAACGACTTCGACCTGCGC
Source organism: Victivallis sp. (assembly GCF_048170485.1). Classification (NCBI taxonomy): domain Bacteria; kingdom Pseudomonadati; phylum Lentisphaerota; class Lentisphaeria; order Victivallales; family Victivallaceae; genus Victivallis; species Victivallis sp. The sequence continues at coordinate 20,759 of NZ_DBEXAY010000276.1, forward strand.
TGCAACGTCGGCTCGGTCGACCTGGAGAGCGTCCTGCCCGGTTCGGAGGACGAAGCCGAGCTGGTCGCACTGCTCCGCGAGCACCTCGAGCGCACCGGCAGCGTCCGCGCGGCCGCAATTCTCGACAACTGGGAAAATGAACGGCCCCGTTTCGTCAAGGTGTTCCCGGTCGAGTACCGGCAGGCGCTCGGACGGATGGCGCGCGAAGACGCCGAAGCGGTTGACCGCCGCAAGGAATCGAATTGATCCGGGGAATGTCGAATAAGGAGAACTGTACGATGAACAACAGAATTCACGATATCTACCGCCCGGTCGAACAGCGCCGGCGGGATTTTAAAGAGGTGGAGCGGCCGCTCACCTGTGCGGAAATTGCGGGACAGGCGAAACGCTGCATGGGATGCGGCATTCCCTTCTGCCACGGCACCGGCTGTCCGCTGGGCAACGTCATTCCGGAGATCAACTCCGCGGTTGCCGTGGGGGATATGCGCCGGGCGTGGGAGATTCTGAACACGACCAGCAACTTCCCGGAATTCACGTCGCGGGTCTGCCCCGCGCTCTGCGAGGGATCGTGCACCGACGGCATCAACGAAGAGCCGGTGATGATCCGCCAGCTGGAGAAGGTGACGGTGGAGACCGCCTTCCGGAACGGCTGGGTCAAGCCGTTCGTCCCGGAGCACCGCAACGGGAAGCAGGTGACGGTCATCGGCTCCGGCCCCTCCGGTCTCGCCGCCGCCGACGAACTCAACCGGCTCGGCTACACGGTCACCGTCTATGAGGCGAATGCGGCACCCGGCGGACTGCTCCGCTACGGCATTCCCGACTTCAAGCTTGACAAGGCGGTGATCGACCGCCGGATCAAGATCATGGAGGCCTCCGGCATCCGCTTCATCTGCAATACCCGTGTCGGGAGCGACGTCTCCGGCGCCTATCTGGCGCGCCGTTCCGACGCGGTCGTGCTGGCGATCGGCACGCCGCAGGCGCGGGATCTGCGGATGCCCGGCCGGGAGCTGGCCGGCATCCACTTCGCGCTCGAGTTTCTGCAGGGGCAGAACCGGGTGATCGGCGGCGAGGCGGCCGTTGTGCCGGTCTCCGCGACCGGACGGCGGGTGGTGGTGATCGGCGGCGGCGATACCGGCAGTGACTGCGTCGGCACGTCGATCCGGCAGGGCGCGGCGAGCGTGCTCCAGATCGAAATCATGCCGAAGCCGCCGGAACAGCGTTCGCCTTCGACTCCGTGGCCGGAGTGGCCCTATCTTTTGCGCACGTCGTCGAGCCACCGCGAGGGCGGTTCGCGCGAGTGGAACGTCTCGACCCGCGCCTTCCTCGGCGAACACGGCCGGGTGACCGGTCTGGATGTCGTGGAGGTGAAGTGGGAGTTCTCGCCGGTCGGCCGGCCGCTGAAATTCACCGAGGTTCCCGGTTCCGCCCGGCGGATTGATGCGGACCTCGTACTGCTGGCGATGGGGTTCTCCGGCGTCTCGCCGGAGGGCGTCGCCGCCGAACTCGGGCTGGCGGTCGATCCGCGCGGCCGGGTGCTCTCCGATCCGGAACGTCACATCTTCTGCTGCGGCGACACCGCCAACGGCGCCTCGCTGGTGGTGCGGGCCATCGTCGACGGCCGCCGCGTCGCCCGCGCGCTGGATGAAAGCATGAGGAGGAATGAAAGATGATCTTTTCCAAATGGCACGGACTCGGCAATGACTTCATCATCGCCGAGCCGGACAAGAATCCCGGGTTCGACTTCCGGGCCGCGGCGGAACATCTCTGCGACCGTCACTTCGGCATCGGTGCCGACGGCGTGGTGACCATCCGTCCGCTGGGCGGCGAAGCGTTTGAAATGCACATCTACAACTCCGACGGCTCCGAGACGGAGATGTGCGGCAATGCCACCCGTTGCGTCGGGATCTACATCCGGCGGAACAAGCTCGCGAAAGGCGGAGAGTTCGAACTTCACACCCGCGGCGGCATCGTCCGGCCGAAGGTGCTCGACAACGGAACCGTCCGGGTCGACATGGGGGAGCCGCATCTGCTGCGCGGAGAGATTCCGGTCGCCGGTGATCCGGAGTCCGACGCCCGGAGCCTTTCGCTCGACCTTCCCGGAATCCGGCTGGAGGCGGTCGGGGTTTCGATGGGCAATCCGCACGCGGTCATCTTCGTGCCGGATATCAACGCCATTAAACTCGAAGAGTGGGGGCCGCGCATCGAGTGCGACCCGCTCTTCCCCAACAAAACCAATGTGGAGTTTGTCGAAGTGATCAGCCCGCAGATGGTCAGAATGCGGGTGTGGGAGCGCGGCTGCGGCGTGACGCTCGCCTGCGGCACCGGCAGTTGCGCCACCACGGTTGCCGGCGTCGTCACCGGCCGGACCGGCCGCTGCATCACCGTCCTGCTCGACGGGGGCGAACTTCAGATCGAATACTCCGAAGCCGACAATCACGTTTACATGACCGGGCCCGCCTGCGAAGTGTTCCAGGGCGCCTGGATGGAAAGGTTCTAAAGCGATGTGTGAAATCAACTCCAACTATCTCAAACTGCCCGGCAGCTACCTGTTCGCCGGAATCAAGCGGCGGGTCGACGCCTACCGCGCGGCCCATCCCGACGCGAAGATCATCAGTCTCGGCATCGGCGACGTCACCCGGCCGCTGGTGCCGGCGGTGATCGAGGCGATGCACGCCGCCGTCGACGAGATGGCCGACGCCTCGACCTTCCGCGGCTACGGTCCGGAGCAGGGGTACGACTTCCTGATCGACGCGATCATCCGCGGCGAATACACCGCGCGCGGCATCGAAATCGACCGCGACGAGGTGTTCGTGAGCGACGGCTCCAAGTGTGACGTCGGCAACATTCAGGAGATTTTCAGCGCCGACGCCCGGGTGGCGATCGGCGACCCGGTCTATCCGGTCTACCTCGACAGCAACGTGATGGCCGGCCGCACCGGCGAATTCGGTCCCGACGGGCGCTTCGCCGGAATCACCTACCTCGCCGGAACCGAGGAGAACGGCTTCTCTCCGGAACCGCCGAAGGAGCGGGTGGATCTGGTCTATCTCTGTTCGCCGAACAATCCGACCGGCACCGTGCTCGACCGCGCCGCGCTCACCCGCTGGGTGGAGTATGCCCGGGAGAAGGAAGCGGTGATCCTCTTCGACAGCGCCTACAGCGCCTACATCCGCGAACCGGGACTGCCCGGAAGCATCTACGAAATTCCGGGGGCGAAGGAGGTGGCGATCGAATTCAAATCCTTCTCGAAAAGCGCCGGCTTCACCGGGGTGCGTTGCGGCTTCACCGTGGTGCCGAAGGCGCTCCGGCGGCGTGACAGCTCCGGGAAGATGCAGAGCGTCAACGCGCTCTGGCTCCGCCGCCAGTGCACCAAGTTCAACGGCGTCTGCTACATCGTCCAGCGAGCCGCTGAAGCGGTCTACTCCCCCGCCGGAATGAAGCAGTCGCGCGAGGTGATCGACTACTATATGGGCAACGCGGAACTGATTCGTTCCGGCCTGATCGGGGCCGGATTTGAGGTGTTCGGCGGAAAAAATGCGCCTTATATCTGGTGGAAATTGCCTGCGGGACTTGAATCCACGCAATTTGCTGATAAATTACTGAACGTCTGCCAGGTGGTCGGCACCCCCGGTGTGGGATTCGGCCCCGGCGGGGAAGGGTGGTTCCGGTTGACGGCGTTCGGCGACCGGGCGGAGACGGCGGAGGCGGTCGAGCGCATCTGCCGTGCCAGCCTGATCTGAATCGTTTGCAGTCAAGAAGGGAGATGGGATGAAACCGAAAGCCGGCACACTCGGGCAGGAGATCCTTGTGCTTCAGGAGATCAGTTCCGCGGTCGTTCACAAACGGAATGTCGATGCTCTGCTCAATGAGATTCTGGCGGTGCTTAACCGCCGCATGGGGATGCTTCGCGGCACGATTACGCTTCTCCACGGCGATACGCTCACCATCGAAGCCTCTCACGGGCTCGACGAGGAGGAGAAGCAGCTCGGCCGTTACCGGCTGGGGGAGGGGATCACCGGCCATGTGGCCGAGACCGGCCGCCCCCATCTGGTTCCCGACATCTCCCGTGACCCCCGCTTTCTGAACCGGACCGGGAGCCGCAAGACCGACCACCCTGTGGCGTTTCTCTGTGTGCCGATTTTCCATATGGACCAGGTGATCGGGACATTGAGCATCGACCGCGAAAATGTCGCCGGAACCGATCTGGAACGGGATCTTGCGCTGCTCGAAATCATCGGCAACATCGTCGCCGACGCGGTCGCCGTCTGTCTGCAGGAACACGAGGAGAGAGAGAACCTGCTCGAAGAGAACCGGAAACTGCGCAACATGCTCACCGGCAATCCGGGCAAACTGGTCGGCAACTGCCGGTGCATGCAGAACATCTATGAATTGATTCGTCAGGTGGCGCCGAGCGATGCAACGGTGCTGATTCGCGGCAGTTCCGGCACCGGCAAGGAGCTGGTCGCCCGCGCGATCGTCGAACTCTCCAGCCGCAAGGACAAGCCTTTTGTGACGCTCAACTGCGCCGCTTTGCCGGAGAATCTGGTGGAGAGCGAACTGTTCGGCCACGAGAAGGGGGCCTTCACCGGCGCCACCTGCCGGCGGATCGGCCGTGCCGAGGCCGCCGACGGCGGGACGCTCTTTCTCGACGAGATCGGCGATCTCTCGCTCACCACGCAGGTGAAACTGCTGCGCTTCATTCAGGAGCGTACCTTCTCGCGGGTGGGCAGCAACGTCGAATTGAAATCGAATGTGCGGTTTCTCGCCGCGACCAGCCGCAATCTGGAGGAGCTCATGCAGCAGAAGAAGTTCCGCGAGGACCTCTACTACCGGCTGAACATCTTCCCGATCATGATGCCGGATCTGTGCAAGCGGCGCGGCGACATCATTCTGCTGGCCGAGCACTTCATTGAGAAGCACAATCTCCGCTACGGCAAAAAGGTCAAACGCCTTTCAACCCCGGCGATCAACATGCTCATGAGCTACCACTGGCCCGGCAACGTCCGCGAGCTGGAGAACTGCATCGAGCGCGCGGTGCTGACTGCCACCGACGACTGCATCCACGGCTACAATCTGCCGCCGTCGCTCCAGACCGGCAAGGAGTCCGGTTCGGAGCTGCTCCCCGAGGGGAACGCCTCGTTCAACACGCTGGTCAACTCCTACGAGCGGGAGCTGATTGTCGAAGCGCTCAAGCGGAACAACGGCAACATGTCCGCGGCGGCACGCGACCTCGGCCTCTCCCCGCGGGTGATCCACTACAAGATCGGCCGCCTCGGCATCACGCCGGAGTGGTATGTGAACGACGCTTCCGAAACCCGGTCCTGACCGGGTTTTTTGCTTTTTCCTCCGTGTGCCGGTTGACAGAATTTCCGCCGGGATGTACATTAATCCACAGTATTGCATGGAGTGGAAAATCTATGTTCTTCAAGAATAAGAAACGTTACGTGGTGCATACCGTCGGCGACCCGGTGCTGCGCGAAAAGGCGAAACCGGTTGCCGCTGTGACGCCGGAAATCCGGCAGCTGGCCGCCTCGATGATCGAGTCGATGCAGGCGTTTGAGGGGATCGGTCTCGCCGCTCCGCAGGCGGGGGAGTCCCTGCGGCTGGTCGTCTTCGACGTGCCGCTGGAGTCGATGGGGGATACCCCGTCGACCGGTGAACGGCTGCTGCTGCCGAAGATGCCGCTGGCAGTGGTCAATCCGGAGATCGTCGCCTCGTCGGAGAATCTTACCTCTCACGACGAAGGATGCCTTTCGCTGCCGGACCTCTTTGCGCCGGTGGTGCGCCCTGCTTCGGTGGTGTTCCGGGCGCAGACGCTCGACGGCGAATGGATCGAATGCGAATGCGGCGGCCTGCTCGGGCGGTGCATCCAGCATGAACTTGACCATCTCGACGGCACGCTGTTCATCGACCGGCTGACGCCGGAGGCGGCCCGTACCGTCGAACGCGAGCTGAAACAGCTGATCCGTTTCGGGGAGCGGCACCATTTCCATCGGGTGAAGGTAAAATAATGGAGCAGGAAGAGAGAGTTCCGGAGCCGGTGGGCTTCTGGGGGGCGCTCCGCGGCACCTGCTGCGGTACGGAGATCTTTTCCCGGCTGCGGTACAATTCGGTGTGGCGCACGCTGTGGCACCTTCTGCTGATGACGCTCCTGGTCTCCGCCGGAATCGTCTGGGGAGAGGGAACCCGGATGGGCCGGGTGATCGACGAGGTGGAGCGCCGGATTACCGCGGAGTTCGGTTCGGAGATCCGCATGACGCCGGAGGCGCTGATCCCGGCGGTCCGGCCGGAGGAGGCGCGTTCGCTGGATCTGCCGTGGAACGGCCGGATCAGCTATGTTCCCGACTTCAAGGCGGGGATGGCGGTTGACCCGGATTCCATTGCTCTGCTCGACTATCTGGTGATCTGGAGCCCCCGCTTCCTCGGCTGTGCCTGGCAGGTGGAGCCGGGGAACTGGCAGTTCGGGCTGGAGAGGCCGACGGAAACGGAGCAGGCGGCACCGGCGCCCGGAACGGTTCCGCTGTTCCGGGGAATCGGGTTGTCGTTCCGCAGTTTTTCCACCCGGGAGCTGTGCGACTTCCTTTCCACCGGGGTGGAGGTGACCGCGCTCTGGCCGCGGCAGGAGCCGCCGGAGATTCCGGTTGCGAGCCTCTTCGACGCGGTGGCCAGTTCGGTCGCGCTTCTGGTGTTTCTCGGCCGCTTTGCCGGACTGCTTTTGCTGGCGTTGCTTTACACGCTGATTTTTGCCGGCGTCTCCCGGCTTTCGCTCGGGGGGCGCAAGGTGGTTTTGAACTTTGCCCAATTCTGGAAGGTCGGAGTGTATGCCGGATTCCCGGTGATGCTGGTCGCGGGGTGTTTCCCGGCGCTTGACCTGCCGTTTTTCAGCTACAGCACCGTGTTCATGATCGGGCTGGTGATCTACTGGATGATCGCCGCGGCCCGGCTGGAACGCAGCGGTTCCGAGTCAAATGAGGAGAACTTCCGATGAATGCTGCTGAACTTGATTTTCTTCGCACGCCCGTCTGGTATCCGGTGCTGGCGGGGCATACGTTTCTGACCTCCTTTGTCAAACTGCGCAAGGATGCGCTCAACATTCTGATCGCCGGCGGTGATTTCGACCGGGAGGAGGAGGGGCGCAACCCGGCGGTGAAGCGGGTGATCGAGGATCTGCGTCAGCCGATGGCGGCGATTCCCGGCAACTGCTTCGTCTCGGTGGACCGCTGTGCGCCGACCGATACCGAACGGTTCGCCGGAAAGCGCGGCGCGGTCTTCTCCCCGGAAAGCGCCTGGAAGTACCTCGTCCGCAGTGAAAAGGTGCGGGAGTCCGCCCGGCGCGGGGAGGTGGAGTATGTCTGTCTGCGCCCCTTCCGCCGGATGAACCGCACCCGGGAGTTCCGCCTCTTTCTGTGGGAGGGGCGTCTGGTGGCGATGAGCCAGTACAACCTCGACCGTCATTTCCGGCGGCTGGAGGGCATCCGCGAGAAGCTCTGGGAGAAGGCGGAGGATTTCGTGCGCAGCATCTCCTGGCTGCTGCCGGTCAAGACGCTGGTGATGGATATCTACTTCACCGCCTCGGGAAAGATCCTCATCATCGACCTCAATCCGTGGGGCGAGCCGACCGACCCGCTGCTGCTGCGCACCTGGGAGCGCAACTGGAGCTGTCCGGCCGGAATCGTGCTGATGGATCCGCCGACGAAGATTTCCGGCGACGTCAGCGTTTCGTTCTGACCGAAGGCGTGAGTTTCCGGAAGAGCAGGATCCCTTTCCCGTACCGTTCGAACCGGTAATCCGGATCGCGAAGCAGTCGCATCAGCAGGGAATTGAGCTCTTCCGGCGACTCGTACCCGTGATGGTTTTCCCGGTCGAAAAGGTAGAAGTCGGCCTTTTCCGGCCCCGGGACATTGAACACCTGACAGCGCCGGAGCAGTTTTAGACCGGTCTCATTCTGGGCCACCACCGTAGCGCCGTCGGGAATCCGGCCGGTGACCTTCTTCAATTCGGCGGCGTTCTGCAGTTTGCCGCGCAACTCCTCCCGCCGTTCCGCCGAGAAGGGGATGGCGAGCAGGGAACCGCCCCGGGCGGTGTCGTAGCCGGCCAGGTGGATGTAATAGCGGTTCTGCGGCAGATCGGCGAAGAGGATGTGGCTCGCCAGCATGATTCCGAGTGCGGCACCGGCGACGGCTCCGATGTACCGGGTGAGTTTTTGTTTCCACAGCAGAATCCGGAGCTGCCGGAGCCCGAGAATCGTTGCCGCCGGCAGGACCCCGACCAGCGCCGAGGCGTAGTGGCTGAAGAGGAGCTGCTGTTGATCGAAGGCGCTCACCAGCTGAATCCCGAGCGTCGGCAGGACGAGGAGAATCAGCCCCCGCCAGGAGAGGAGCGGGAGGAAGGCGAAGGGGAGCAACACGCTCAGCAATACCGCTGGAACATGCGGCTGAACCAGCCGGGCGAGCATGGCGCCGAAGTTGGCGAGCGTGCCGGAGAGGGTCGGCGCGAAAAGCTCGTATCTCCCGTAGTGCCAGTAGTCCGCCTTGACCAGCAGTGGGAAGTGGATTTTCAGGATGAAGAGGGTCCAGAGGAGCGCTCCGGCGAGGCAGAGCACACCCGCCCGGCGGCGGCCGCGAAGAGAAAGCATCCACAGCCCGGCGGCGCCGAGCGGAATGACGAAATCCTCCTTGATCAGCGGCAGGGTCAGCATCCAGAAGAGAAACCGCCGCATCCGGTGTTGAGTCCAGGCGAGAAACCCCAGCGCGAACCAGAGCGGAAAGAGGCATTCGATGTGGAAGTCGAAGAGCGCCAGCCGGGCGAAGTAGGGGTTGAAGAGGTAGAGCAGCGGCGCGAGCATGGCATACACCGGATTGCGAAGCAGCCGCAATCCGGCGAAATAGAGCGGAATTGCGGCTGCGGCCATCACGACCGGCTGAAAGGCGATCAGCCAGTGCGGTGAATCCCACAGCTGGTAGAAGGGGAGCAGCACCAGCGCCGCCGGGGAGAAGTGGTCAAACGCTCCGCCGCGGAAGTCCCGCAACAGCCCGCCGCCCTGCGCGGCGATGTGAAGCATGGAGTCGTAGATGCCGAAGTCCCACAGCCCGAAGAGATCGGCGCGGTATTTGACGACGCCGGCTCCCCAGTAGGCCAGCGCGAAGACGGCGGCGGCGGCGAAGACGATGCCGCGTGCCGTCTTTTCCGGGAGCGGACGGCGGAGCGCCCACCCGGCGGCGGCGAACGGAACAGCCGCCGCAACTGCGGCGGTAACGGCGATGTAATAATTGACGGTCATGGGTATAACATAATCTGCCGGAAAGGGAATTCCAAGAGCGGTTTCCGTTTTCCCGCAGAATTTTTTTCGGAAGAGCGAAAAGCGTGTTGTGCAGAATTGGGTTGTTTGCATTTTTCTCTCGGGAAAGTATATTGAACCCATCGAAATCAACATCGAACAACAGGAATGCCGCAGGAGGAATGGCGATGAAAGGAGAGCATGGGTTTCAGATTCTCCGGGACCGGACGCCGAAGTATACGGTCCGGGAGGTGGCGGAGATCATGGGGGTCACGCCCTATACAATCCGCTATTACGACAATGCGGGACTGATTCCGGGGGTGGATCGGAGCGCCGGAAACAGCCGCCTCTTTTCCGATTACAACGTCAGCTGGTTGAAGCTGGTGGTTTGTCTGCGCGCGACCGGTCTGCCGGTGGAAGGGGTGAAGCATTACATCGACATGTGCCGGCAGGGCGATGAAACCATTCCGGAGAGGGCGGAACTGATCTTCCGGCAGGAGAAGATCCTGCGGGAGCAGATGCGAAATCTCCAGGCCCAGATGGAGGTGCTGCAATACAAGAAAAAATACTATGAGACACTGCTGGCCACCGGCGGGAAAGACCATTGCAATCCGGAGAACCCGCCGGATCTGCTCGTAGAACCGGAAATCGTTCCGCAGAATCCGGAGGCGTGACCCATCTTCCCCGCCTCAGAAACGGAGAATGGCGCCGCGCAGTTCCGCCGGGCGGTAGAGAATGTGCAGTGCACCGTCACTGCCGATGTAGAGCGATTTCACCGCGCGGTCGAATTTGCGGAATTGCGGATCGTTCCGGCGCTTGCGCAGTTCCGACGCGGCGAACTGCTCCACCAGCCACGCGGGCAGAGGGATGCTCCCGAGCCGGAAGCGGCGGAACTCCAGATCGATCCACTCCCCGTCTTTTTCCGGAACCACCGTCATCGACAGCCGGATGATGCCGCCGAACAGCCAGCGAAGCGGCGTGACGACCGGCACCGTCAGATCCAGCGCTCCCTCCCGGAGCGTCGCGCCGTAGTAGCGCGGCGGCAGCGCCGAGGTGGAGAGAAAGAGCGACGTGAGGGCGAACCCGTTGTCGGCAATGCGGTGCAGTGAATCGAGCTTCTCCGGAGTTAAAATGAGTTCCGACTCCTCCGGTTCGCCCTGAAACACCTCCTTCGTAATCCGCATGAGCAGTTCGTTCTGGTAGGCGATGTCGTCGGCGGAGAGCGGCGCCGGAGAGAGCTCCGGCAGCGGGCTGAACAGCAGGGCCGCAACGAGAAACAGGCAGAGAAGAAGTCCCGCGAATCCGGCTCCGAACCAGAGCAGGAAACGGGGAACTCCTCCAACCCCGGCCTCCTTTGCGCTTCCGGCGGCCCGTTTCACCGCCTTGGCCGCGCGTTTGACAGGGGCTTTCTTTTTCCCGGCCGCCTTCGCCATCGGTTACGCTCCGGTCTGCGGGGCGGTGAACACCGCCGGGCGAATGTAGACCAGATCGGTCAGGTTGTTGTCGTACGGGCGGAATTTGGCACGGATGAGCGCGGTGAAGTCGGGCGTCTCCACCGGAAGCACCCGTTGCAGCACCGCTTTGTCAAGCAGGAGCTCCAGCGCGGGAAGTTCCGTCGACGAGGCGACCAGGTGTTCCGCCGGAGCGGCGGCGAAAAACGACTCCGTCTGCTCCCGGTTGAGCACCTTCTCTTCCCCGGTCGGAACCGGTTCTCCGTCGCGGACGATCATGCCGAAATAGATCAGCTCGTGGTTGCGGCCGTCGAAGAGACAGCCGATCTTCTCTCCCTCCGCGGCGGAGGCCCGCACCGCGTAGGCGGTCGCGGTTGGAATGCAGCGCGTTTCCACGCCGGTTTTGCCGAAGGTCCAGCCGGCCACCAGGGCGGCGGCGAGCCGCATCCCGGTGAAGCTGCCCGGGCCGGAACCGACGCTCCACCGCGCAACGTCGTTGACGGTGAACCCGAATGCCTTCAACTCCTCCGCAATCCACGGAGCCAGCCCGGCGGAGTCGCGGCCACGCATCGGCCGGGTGCGGGCAAGCAGAAGCTCCTCTCCGCGCATCAGCGCGAATCCGGCGGTGCGGCCGGCGAGATCGACGGCC
>NZ_DBEXAY010000277.1:0-13575 GCF_048170485.1 Victivallis sp.
GAATGATATTCCAATTTTGGTGCAATTGCAACCTATTTGCAACCCCAAACATTAAAATAAGCTCAAAACTAATTCACCCGTATGAATAGGTCATCGGTTCGATTCCGATTATTGGCTCCAGTTTGATCTTATCAGCCAGGCGTTTACACCGTCTGGCCTTTTTTATGCCGAAATTGCGGGAAACCCCATTCGACACTACCGTTTACGCTCAACATAGACATACTGCGGTTGGCCTCGAAAACTGGACAATGTAAGCGGGTGTAAAATGTCCGCTGAATTAGTCGGAAAAAAGATGGCATTTTGATCACGATGTCGTATGGTTCAAATTCAAAAGCTGCGTAGTTAGTAGGACATCGCATGGCGAGTCGGCCATGGTTGAGTTTGTTGGAAAGCATCGGGTTCATCCAAAACAAGTGCGTATGGGAAAGCAGTGATTTTACTTTGAATCAAGGGAGTCAAGTTTGTCAGTTCAGGGCTTGTGGCGGCACTCCAGGCTCATGGCATTGGGATCAGCCTGGAGGGGTGTAGACGGTATTGGGATAATGCCAAAATGGAGCGCTTCTGGGGACGTTGAAATAGAAGGACATCAAAATCAAAGCGTATGTCAACCTGCCGCAGTTGCGCGTCAGAGTGCAGCATTATGTGAACTTTTACAATTCCCGGCGGATTCATTCAGCACTCCAATATCGCATACCGTACGAAGTTTATCTCGGAACTTGCAATCGGCAAGCAACGGGATATAGTAATTCAAAGGCTTTTACACCAAATCTTTCCACAACACGTTGTCCAATTGGAGGAGATGCGCACGGAGCCATTTTTCTGCCTCGATTTCTTCCTGAAACGATCCCTCGGGGGGGGGCGTGTCTGCGGCGACGCTTTGTTCTGCCATTCGTTCCTGCGGGTTGTTTACCCCCTGTCGCGCTTCATTGCAGTTGCAAATCAGAAGGGGCGTGGTACATTATGCGGAAAACATCGCTGCAAGTAAAGAGGTTATTTTGAAACAGCATTTTGATTCTCTGGAACGCCGGGTGATCCGCAGTTCAATCGACTGGTCCGGGGTGGGGCTGGCGCTTGAGCAGTTCCTCGCCGGGCGCTTTACCTACCGTTCGCTGGAAGAGTGGCGCGAACGCATCCGCTCCGGCGAGATTTTGCTCAACGGCACGCTGGTCGAACCGGAGCGCCGCCTTGAACTGCACGACTGTGTCGAGTATTTCCCAGGCGACTTGCCCGAACCGGAGGCCGATCTCCGTTACCGCATCGCATATGAAGATGAAACACTGCTGGTGGTCGACAAATCCGGCAATCTCTGCGTCCACCCCTCCGGACCGTTCTTCCGCCACACGCTCTGGCATCTGCTTTCCTCCCGCTTCGGCCAGATCCATCTGGTGAACCGGCTGGATCGCGAAACCTCCGGACTGTTGCTCGTGGCGAAAAATCCCGCCGCCGCCGCAAAACTCGGCCGCCCGGGCTGGCCGGTGCGCAAAGAATATCTCGCTCTGGTTTTCGGCCGGTTCGAACAAGAGGTTGACGCCGCCGGATTTCTGGTGCCGGATACCGAAAGCGCGGTCCGCAAGAAACGGCGCTTCGTCACCGGCGAACGACCGCCCGCGGGTGCGGTCCACCCGGAATCGGCCCATACTCTCTTCGCTCCGGAACAGACCGGCGGGCGGTTCTCTCTCGTGCGCGCCGTTCCGGTGACCGGACGGCTCCATCAGATCCGTGCCACGCTCTTTTCTCTGGGATTTCCGCTGGTCGGCGACAAGCTCTACGGGCCGGATGAAACGCTCTTTCTCAAGCTGCGCTCCGGAGAACTCTCCGCCGCGGACCGGGAGAAGCTGATCCTGCCGCGGCAGGCGCTCCACTCCACGCTGCTGGAATTCCGCCATCCGGTCTCCGGAGAGATGGTGACCGTCAAATCTCCGATGCCGGAAGAATTTGCGCTTGTAAATGATGCGGGTTGATGTATATTAGTCTCTAATCCCGGTACATTCGGGCAATTTTGAAAAAAAGGGAGGAGTTTCTGAAATGAAAAAAAGCTTGCTGCTGCTGGCCGTGATGGCGCTGAGCGTTTTCAGTGCTGTTGCGGCGGAACCCGCTGCTCCGGCCAAGAGTGCGCCGCAGCCGGCCGTTGCCGAGCCGCCGCGTGACTACGACTGGACCTTCATCGCCTTCTCGTTCGGGAAGGACATCCCTGTCGATGCGGCGACGACCAGCGTCTACGGCGTCAAGATCGGCGTGCCCGCCAGCGGCGGTCCGGCTCCGGTCTACGGCGTGGAAGGTTCCATCCTCTATGCCGGAACCGACGAGGTCAACGGCGTGCAGGCGAGTTTGATCACCACGGACTCGAAGGAGACGACCGGGCTGCAGTTCTCGCTGGTCAACTTCTCGGTCAAGGTCGCCGGACTCCAGCTCGGCATCGTCAACATCGCTGACGACGAGGCGTTCCAGCTCGGTATTGTCAACATCATCCGGAACAGCCCGATGCCCTGCCTGCCCATTGTCAACGCGTTTTTCAAATAGTTCAGAAGAGGAGTTGAATCCATGAAGAAATTTCTGTTGACGGCGGCCGCGCTCTGCGGCGTTGCCCTGATTTCCGGCGCGGCCGAGAAGGCCGCTGCCGCCGCGCCGGCTCCGGCCGAACCGAAGGTCACCGCTCCGGCGAAGTGCGAAGCCGAACAGCTCCGCCCGCTTTCGCAGTGGACTCCGTTCCAGATCGTCTTCTTCCCGGGCGTGCCGAATGCCACGTGGAATTCGAATGTCTTCGGCATCAAGACCGGTCAGCCCGCTTCCGGCGGCATCGGCCGGGTCTTCGGTCTGGAGGCTTCCTGGGTCTACTCCGGCACCGATCACATCAAGGGAATCCAGGCGTGCTGGGTTCACAACCAGAACAAGACCTTCGACGGTCTGCAGGCGTCGTTTGTGAGCAGCCTCAACTTTGAACAGTTCAACGGCATCCAGGCGACGCTGGTCTTCTGCTACGCCGGCGACTACAACGGGTTGCAGGCCAGTCTGGTCAGCATGGCCGGGAACCTCCGCGGCGTGCAGGCGGCGCTCGGGCTGAACATCTCCGGTGACGTCACCGGCTTCCAGGCCGCGGGCGTCAACGTCGTCAACGGCACCTTCACCGGCGTCCAGTGCGGACTCTACAGCCAGGTGGAGAAGTGCAACGGACTCCAGCTCGGACTGGTCAACATCTCCGGCGGCAAGGGGATGCAGTTCGGTCTCATCAACTACATCGAGGACGCCTGGATCCCGGTGCTGCCGATCCTGAACTTCTCGTTCTGATCGCCGCTTGAATCATCACATTGTGCCGGGAGTGTGTGCTCCCGGCTTTTTCCGCAATCACGATGGAGGAAACGATGCCAGAACCGGATGAGGTCGATCCGCAGCTCCGGCTGCTGCTGCAGGAGGTCGAGGCCTCGGGTGTGCCGGATTATCCCGATTACGCCCGGGGGGACAAATGGGGATTGGCTGTCGGATTCGTCATGCTGGTTTTCGGTGTGGTGCTGATTCTGCTCTCCGGACCGCTTGCCGGATTCTGGGAGCGATTCTGGCGTTTCAGCCTCATTCTCCTCGGAGGTGCCGTGGTTGCCGCTCTCCTCGCCTGGGCGGTCGGCGCGTTCCGGCCGCAGAAGTTCTGATGACGACCCTCTCTTTCGACGCCGGAACCCTGACGCTCGACGGGTTTGAGGACGGGGTGCCGGAATCGCTCCGCTCTCTGTTGCGGTACGACGACCGCACCCGCAACTGGCGCGCCCGCGCCTGTGATTACGCTTCGCTGGTCATCGCCATGCAGACCGCCAAGGTGAGCTTCGTTGACCGTGCCCGCGCTTTCTCTCCGCTGGAGGATCTGACGCTGGCGGTGAAGTTGATTCCCCGGCCGCACCAGACCGAGGCGTTCAATGCGTGGCGCGCGGCGATGTACCGCGGCGTCGCCGCGCTTCCGACCGGAAGCGGCAAGACGGTGCTGGCGGTGATGGCCGCCGCCTATCTGCGCCGTCCGGCGCTCTTTCTCGTGCCGACCATCGATCTCCTGGGGCAGTGGTGCGGGGTGCTGGAGCATTTCTTCGGCCGCCGGGTCGGGATGCTCGGCGGCGGCGAACATGACATTCGCGAACTGACGGTCAGCACCTACGACTCCGCCGTGCTCAACATGGAGTTCATCGGCAACCGCTTTGCACTGCTGGTCGCCGATGAGTGCCACCATCTGCCCGGACCGGAAACCCGGCTGGCGGCGGCGATGTCGATCGCTCCCTACCGGCTGGGACTCTCGGCCACGCCGGAACTGCCCGACGACCGGGCCGCCGTACTCGCCGATCTGATCGGTCCGGAGGTGTGCCGGGTCCACATCGACGAGCTCGAAGGCAAGGTGCTCTCGCCCTACGTGATCCACCGGATTGCGGTTGAACTCGATCCGGAAGAGGCGGAGGCCTACGAGCGCAACCGCGCCGTCTACACCGGATTTTTGCG
The DNA here is from genome assembly GCF_048170485.1 of Victivallis sp. Taxonomy (NCBI): domain Bacteria; kingdom Pseudomonadati; phylum Lentisphaerota; class Lentisphaeria; order Victivallales; family Victivallaceae; genus Victivallis; species Victivallis sp. The sequence continues at coordinate 4,471 of NZ_DBEXAY010000277.1, forward strand.
CGCCCATCAGCTCAACTTCAAATTTCATTCCGAATGGGGGCGGTTCCTCGGCCTCTGCGCCCGTCTGCCGGAGGGGCGGCAGGTGTTTCAGGCATTTCTCGAACAGCGGCGGATTGCCCGCGGCGGCGAGGCGAAAATCCGCAAGGTGTGGGAGCTGGTCCAGCTCCACGCCGGGGAGCGAATCATTCTTTTCACCGCCGACAACGACACCGCCTACGAACTTGGCCGCCGCTTCTGCTGGCCGGTCATCACCCACCGCACCCGCCCCGGCGAACGGCGGGATTTTCTGGAGAAGTTCCGGGAGGGAGCCTACACGGTGCTGGTGACGAGCAAGGTGCTCAACGAGGGGGTCGATGTGCCCGCAGTGGCGGTCGGAATCATCCTCTCCGGTTCCGGAAGCGTCCGGGAACATGTCCAGCGGCTCGGCCGCATTCTGCGCCCGGCGCCCGGCAAGGAGCAGGCGGTGCTCTACGAACTGGTCAGTTCCGGCACCGGTGAGGAACGCACCAGCGAACGCCGCCGTGACCATCGCGCCTATCGCGGGCACGATGAGGAAGGGGAGGGGGAACTGGTGCCATGCTGACGAAAGAGCTGTTGAAATTCCGGCGGAGGGGCGGTTTTCAACCCGCCTTCATCGATGCCGCCGACCCTGCACTGCTCCGGCTGGCGGGGGAGCTGCTCGAAATTTACCGCGGGGCCCGGGAGGCGCGCATGACCCGCGGGGAGCTGGAGGAGCTGACGGAGGCACTGATCCGGCAGGCGCCGGACCGGGTGCTGGCCGCCGGGCTGAACAAGCTCGCGCTCGATCACTGCTCGTTCGACCCGGTGCGGGAAATCGATTATCCGGCCCGCCGGGCTGAACTCTTCGCCTTCGCGGCGAAACAGCTCACCCGTTGCGGCGGCGACATCGGCCGTTATCGAGAACTTCTGGCGGAACTGCCCGGAGCTGTGGAGTTCATGACCGGCGACATCTACGGCGATCTGCCGGACCATGAGCGGGTCACCGGATTCCGGGAGCTCTACCCCGCCGGACTGCTGCAACGCTACAACATCGCGCTGGTGCAGGGGTTGCTCGTCTATGCGGAATCGATCGCGGCGACAGCGGCGGATTCGGAACCGGCGGAGCTGCGGCGGCTCTTCAAATATCTGAAGTTCTTCCGATTGCTGGCGGAGGTGAAGCGCCTGCCTCGTCCGCGCGGCGGAAAAAGCGCGGTTTCTCTGTCGATCAGCGGACCCTATTCGCTCTTTGCCAACACCCGCAAATATGCGCTTCAGCTGGCGGCGTTTTTCCCGGCGCTGGTCAATCTGGAGGAGTGGTCGATCCGGGTGAAGGTGAAAATGGGGACGAAACGGGGGGAACTCAAACTGGATCAGTCCGCGGGGCTGGTTTCGCACTACCGGAACTTCTCCAGCTATGTGCCGGAGGAGATCCGGATGTTCCACGCGCTTTTCCGCAAAGAGGTGACGAGCTGGAAGATCGTCGGCGAATCCCCCTTCATCGACGGCGGCAATCAGGAGCTGGTCTTTCCCGATCTGAGTTTTCGCCGCGTCGCCGACGGGCTGGAGCTCCACCTGGAACTCTTTCACCGCTGGCACCGCGGCCAGCTGGAACGGCGGCTTGAACTGCTCGACCGGCGGCCGGAACTGCCGTTGCTGCTCGGCATCGACCGTGCACTCGCCGATGACGACGGATTCGCCGCCCTCTGCGGGAAACATCCCGCTCTTGCCGGGCGGCTCTACCGGTTCCGGGACTTCCCCGGCGTCGACCGCACGGTGAAGATGCTCGACTCTTTTGCCGAAAAAATTGCTCCCGGTGCGCGCTGAAACCCCGTTCGAAACGCACACCGGGAGTTGACTGCGGCAGGAAATTATCCCTGGCGCGTGATGCGCCGGGCGTTTTCCTTGCCGATGTAGAACGCCTTGATGTTGTTCTGGATCACCGTCTCCTTCTCGCGGAAACACTCCATGATCGCCTCTTCGAAGACCCGGTCGAAATCCACTTTATCCTCTTCATCGAGGTAGAGATCGTCCATCATCACGGCGATGGCGCCGAGCAGTACCGAATTGGCGTACTTGAGATCGCCGAGCTGCGTGGCGAGGTCGGAGGCCGGCAGGGTGTAGATGACCCGTTCCTCCCCCGGATCCTCCGGACAGCGGGCGTTGGATTCGTCGTAGAGCAGAATGCCGTTCTTTTTGAGCGTCGGCAGGTACTTCTCCAGCGCGGGCTGATTGAGCGCCACCAGAAGGTTGCAGTCCTTGTCCACCAGCGGCGAACCGATCGGATGCCGGCTGATCACGACCGCGCAGTTGGCGGTGCCGCCGCGCATTTCCGGCCCGTAGCTCGGCAGCCACGAGACGTTGAAGTTGCGCAGTTTGCCCATTGTCGCAAGCATGTAGCCGAGCGAGAGCACCCCCTGACCGCCGGAGCCGGCCAGCTTCACCCGCCGTTCGGTCGTGAAGATGCGCGATGGATTGCGGAAGGATTCGCTCACGCCGTCGGAGACTTTGACCGGATAGAGCAGTTCCCGCACCTGTTTCACGTCGAAGATCTTTTCCGGACGCACCAGCGGGTCGCGGCTGTCCGCGATGTCCTTGTAGACGCCGAGCGGGAAGTAGCGGCTCATCTGGTTGTCGAGGAATTCATTCATCTCTTTGGCGTGCATCTTGAGGTTCACCGGGCAGCCGCTGAGACACTCCACCAGCGAGAACCCTTTGCGCTCGATGCTGTTGGAGATCGCCTTGCGTACCGCGAGGCGCGCCTTGCGGATCTGCTGAACCGTGCTCAGCGCGACCCGCTCCACATAGACCGGTGCATCGAGCGCGGCGACCGTTTCGGAGACCTTGAGAGGATATCCCTCGCTGGAGACGCTGCGCCCGTAAGGAGAGGTCTGCGTCTTCTGCCCCGGAAGTGTGGTCGGCGCCATCTGCCCGCCGGTCATGCCGTAGATCGCGTTGTTGACGAAGAAGACCGCGAGGTTCTCCCCCCGGTTCGCCGCCTGGATGATCTGGTTGAAGCCGATGCTGGCGAGGTCACCGTCGCCCTGATAGGAGAGGACGATGTTCTCGGGATTGGCGCGGGAAAGTCCCGTTCCGACCGCCGGCGCGCGTCCGTGCGGCACCGAGATGCCGAAGCAGTCGAAATAGTAGTAGCTGAACACGGCGCACCCGACCGGAGCGATCAGGATGGTCTTGTCCTTGATGCCGAAGTCTTCAATCGCTTCGGCGATGAGTTTGTGCAGAATGCCGTGGCCGCAGCCGGGGCAGTAGTGCATGTTGGTCTTGATCGGGCCGGGACGGCGCTCGAAACTGGGAAAGAACCCTTTGCTGCGGGTGTAAAGAACTTTGTCGGCCATGATTACTTCTCCTCCGCCGAAATCAGCTTGATTGTGCGTTCGACGATCTCTCCGGTGCCGGGGATGTTGCCGCCCATCCGGTTGATGAGATGGACCGGGCGGTCGCAGTTGATCGCAAGTTTCACATCGTCGATCATCTGGCCGCAGCTCATCTCCACCGCGATCAGCTGCTTCGCCCGCAGGCGGCGCAGTTCGTCAACCGGGAAGGGGAAGAGGGTGATCGGGCGCAGCAGTCCGGCCCGGATGCCGCGCTCCCGCAACTCATCCACCGCGGTTCGCGCCAGCCGCCCGGAGATACCGTAGCCGACCAGCAGGACATCGGCGTCTTCGGCCTGATAGAGTTCACAGCGCTGTTCCGCCGCTTCGATCCGGCGGTATTTCTCCTGCAGACGCAGGTTGAGCGCCTCCAGATCGTCGGTTTCGAGGTAGATCGAACTGATCATGTTCGTGCGCGGCCGCGAGACGTCGAGCGCCCACTCCGGCACCTCCCGGCGGGGGAGGGGCTCCGGCAGAGTCACCGTCTCCATCGTCTGGCCGATCACGCCGTCGGTCAGCATGTAGACGACGATGCGGTATTTCTCCGCGAGGTCGAAGGCGGTGAAGGCGAGGTCGCACATCTCCTGCGCCGACGCGGGAGCCAGCACGATGCAGCGGTAACTGCCGTGGCCGCCGCCCTTGACCACCTGGTTGTAGTCGGCCTGTTCCGGGGCGATGTTGCCGAGGCCCGGACCGCCGCGGGTGATGTCGACCACCAGTGCGGGCAGTTCACAGCCGGAGAGGTAGCTGATCCCCTCCTGTTTGAGGCTGATGCCCAGTCCGGAGCTGGCGGTCATCGCGCGGCGGCCGTTGGCGGCGGCGCCCATGACCATGTTGATCGCGGCGATTTCGCATTCAGCCTGCAGAAATGTCCGGCCGAGTTTCGGGAAACAGCGCGCGGCAGTGTGGGCGATCTCGCTCGCCGGCGTGATCGGATAACCGAAGTAGCATTCACAGCCCGCCAGCAGGGCGCCGTAGACGACCGCCTCATTGCCTTTGAGCAGCATGCGGTTGGTGTATTCCATGATGAATTACTCTCCTTCCGGGGTGTGTTCGATGATGGTCAGCGCGCCGGGTTCGGGGCAGGTGTAGAAACAGCCGCCGCAACCGATGCAGGCGTTTCCGGTGAGTTCCACCGCCGGAAATCCCAGTTTGTTGAGGTGGACCCCCATTCGGAGCACCCCGCGCGGACAGGCGATGACGCACCGTTCGCACCCTTTGCATTCGTCGAAGGCGATCACCACCTTGAACGATTTGTTGTTCTTTGCCATGGTTCCTCCTTATCCTCCGGGATTCCGCCGGGTGCGCCGCGTCAGGGGCGGCGGTTGCTGCCGGGTGGAATCCGCGATTTACCTTGGAATTTTTATTTTTCCCAGAATCTCTTCAACAATCTCCGCCGTGGTCACTCCGGAATAGCGGCTGCGCGACTCCAGCACCAGCCGGTGCGGCAGAACGACCCGGGCGAGGTCGCGCACCTCGTCCGGCAGCACGTAGTCCCGCCCCGCCAGCAGAGCCGCGGTCCGGGCGGTTTCGGCCAGCACCAGCGCCGCGCGCGGCGACGCTCCGAGCGCCAGACGCGGTTCCCCCCCGGGTGGCGCGGACCAGTTCGAGCAGATAGCTTGATACGCTCGACTCCATGCCGATTGCGGCGGCACGGTGCCGCAGTTCCAGAATCTCTTCGCCGCTGATGACCGGCGTCAGTCGTGTGGCGGGATCTCCGCCGCGCCGGTCGGCCAGCATTTCCGCCTCCGCTTCTTCCGAAGGGTAGCCGAGGCTGAGGCGCATGGCGAAACGGTCGAGCTGAGCTTCCGGCAGCGGATAGGTCCCCTGAAATTCAATCGGATTCTGCGTGGCGATCACCATGAAGGGCGCTTCCAGCTCGCGGCTGACGCCGCCGATGGAGACCTGGTGCTCGCACATGCATTCGAGCAGTGCGGACTGCGTGCGCGGCGACGCGCGGTTGATCTCGTCGGCCAGCAGAATGTTGGTGAAAACCGGTCCCGGCCGGAACTGAAACGACCCTTCGCGCGGATTGTAGATGTTCGTGCCGATGATGTCCGCCGGGAGCAGGTCGGGGGTGAACTGAATCCGGCTGAACCGGGCGTCCACCAGCCGGGCGAGCGCCTTGGCCAGCGTGGTCTTGCCGACGCCGGGAACGTCATCGAGCAGGATGTTGCCGCCGGAGACAAACGCGATGAGCAGATTGTGGATCACTTCCGATTTGCCGCGGATGATGCGGTTGAGTTCGGCTTCCACCTGCCGGATTTTTTCGATGCCGGATTCCATACGATTCTCCTTCTGCCTACAGCCAGCCGGTTTCGCTGTCGAAATTGAATGTGCCGGTCTCCGGGAAGTTCCAGTGGGCGTTGGTCAGATCGTAGTAGTCGTAAACGCCCGGCAGCCGGGGAATCGAGTGCACCTTCCGCGGATAGAGCCGGGTCAGGCCGTCGCGCCGGTCGAAGCGGACCGAAAATTCGTTGCCGCGCCCGTCCCGGAAATCCCCTGTCGCCGGAATCGCCGCCCGGCTGATCAGCAGCACAGGCCGCCCGAAGCGGTAGAGCTCCACCGGCAGCGGCGAATGATCCCGGAGCTGTTCCACCGAACTCTTTTCCAGCTCGATGTGCGCCATTACCCGGGTGACGCCGAAGCGGGCAAGCTCCACCGCCGCCATCGAGTTGCACACCGGCAGCGGCGTCGAGGCGATGATCTCCTCCGCTTCGATGCCGTCGAGGAGCGCGAGTCCGTAAAGCGACGTGACCCGGAACCGCCGGATGCCGGCTTCGGCCGCCGCCTTGATTGCGCGCCGCACGGCGGGGAGTTTCGATTCCGGGCAGAACTCCGGCAGAATCACCTCGTTGGTGAGTTTGTTGAAATCGAAGAGCCGGTCGGCCCGGATTGCACGGCGGTTGCCCGGCTCGGCGCCGTTCGGCTTCATGGCGACGGTTTCCTGCAGCTTGGCCGGCAGGGTGCATCCGGAGAGCGCGGTGTACTGCCGCCGGAACTTCTCCAGCCCGACCGCGGACTCCCGGAAGACCGCTTCCGGCTTGAGGGTTTCGCGAATCGTCTCCCAGAACTCCCGCCGCAACGCCTTGAGCCGGCTTGCCGGCAGAAAATATTTCCCCGAAATCGAAGCGGTGAATTCCCCCAGCCGGAAGACGGGGGAGTCGCTGGCGGCGAACTCCTCCTCGAGAATTTCCGCCGTGACCGGCCGGCCGGTCGCCGGGGCGAGATCCAGCATACGGGTAAAACGTTCCGCCGGGGCGTTGAGCACCTCGACGGCGATCTCCTGCGCGGTGAGCGTAACGCTCAGATTCAGCGCGGTCCGCCGGGGCGGCAGTGCCGCCAGCCGGGCGGAAACGTCGGGGAAACTTTCGCCGATCTTGAACACAAGCCCGCGTTCCGGCACCGGTTTGTCACAGCAGACGAACAGGGTCTGGCCGGGGAGGGCGCGCCGTTCCGGCCGCCCTTCGACATAGATCCGGGTGAGCGTGAGGGCGGGGCCTTCGTCGCCGGACTGCGGCTGTACCCGGACCCGGTCGCCGAGATGGAGCCGTTTGCCGGTGGTGAAGGCGAAACCGTTTTCCCGGAGTTCGCTCACGGTGCCGCAGAGCAGCCCGGCCGCGCCGAGCGCGTTGTGCTGGATCAGCGTCCGGCCGGATTCCGGCTCGAGAAAGCCGTGCGACCACTTCCGGCCGCATCCGCGGCTCAGAAGGTTGCGCGCTTCGCCGAGCAGTTTCGGGAACTCCTCCGGCGGAGCGTCGAGCAGCATCCGGTAGGCGCTCACCGTCTGGCGGACATAGTCCGGCTGACGGAGCCGCCCCTCGATTTTCAGCGAGGCGATTCCCATCTCGCGCAACTGCGGCAGAAGGTCGATCGTGCAGAGGTCCTGCGGCGAAAAGAAGAAGCCGTTGCCCGCCTTGCTGAAGTAGCGGCGGCGGCAGGGCTGTTTGCATTTGCCGCGGTTGCCGCTGTAGCCGCCGAGGTAGGAGGAGAAGAGACACTGCCCGGAAAGCGAAGCGCAGAGCGCCCCGTGAATGAACACTTCCAGCTCCAGATCGGTGGAGGCTTTGACCGCCGCGATTTCGTCGAGCGTCATCTGCCGCTCGAGCACCACCCGGGTGACGCCGAGTTCGCGGGCGATCTGCAACCCGGCCGAGTTGTGGAACCCCATCTGGGTGGAGGCGTGCAGCGTGAGTTTCGGGAAGCACTCCCGCGCCATCCGCAGCAGCCCGAGATCCTGAACGAGCAGAGCGTCCGGGGCGAGCTCTTCGAGTTCGGCGAGGTATTCGGCGACTTCAGTTAATTCGCACTCCTTGACGAGCGTGTTGAGCGTCACATAGACCTTGCGGCCGAGTTTGTGCGCGTAATCGATGACGCGCGCCATCGAGTCGGGATTGAAATTTTCGCCGCGTTCGCGGGCGTTGAATTTGGAGAGACCGGCGTAGATCGCATCGGCTCCGGCATCGAAAGCCGCCAGGGCGCAGGCCGGACTTCCGGCCGGGGCGAGCAGCTCCGGCGTCGAAAGTGGTGCGCTGTTCTTCTGTTTGGTCATGAATGGTTCCATCGAAAGTTACAATATGAAATTACACTATAAAATAAATCCGGGAAAATTCAACCCTTTTTTTCGGATATCTTAACTTTCCCGCAGGATTTTTCCCGTTTCCGGGGGCAATTCGTCTCCCGGAACAAGTTCCGGCGTGGCGATGACCGCGACATTGTCGGCGCGCCCCGCCGCTCCGGAAATCCGTCTCCGGAGCTCCTCCAGCGCCAGTTCCGCCAGCATCCGGGCCCCAAGATCGATCGAGGCCGGGCGCGGGTAGAGTCCGGCAAGGTACTCCGGCGTGTAGTTGCAGGAGATGATCCGCGGCCAGCGCTCCGGCCGCAGACGGCAGAGCGTCCGGTGGAGCAGGGCGGTCAGGCGCTCCTCCGGCGAGAAGATGCCGTCCGGGAACGGCTCCGCTGCCGCGAGTGCCGCGTGAAGAGTCTGTTCCAGCTCGTCGGGGGAACACAATTCGAACTCCCGGGGCGGGTGAAGATCGATTCGACCGCATTCGCGTTCCTGAGCGAAGAATTCGAAACGGAACCCTTCAATCCGCGATGCAAAGCCCGGATTGATGCTCGGCGCGGTCAGCGTCACCGCGTTCCGGCACCCGGCGTCGATCAGGTACCGGGCGGCGATCCGCCCGGCAAACTCGTTCCCCATCAGCACCGAATGGCCGCCCTCCCGGAGCTGATGGCTGTTGAGCCAGACGTGGGGAATCCGGCTCAGCACTTCGGCCAGCTCCGGGGAGCCGCCGCCGTGCCCGGCGAGAATCAGTCCGGCAAGCTCTCCGTGCAGATGGCGGCTCTCCAGTTCGAGCGGAAGAATCCCAGCCGGAAGCAACTGCAGATTCCAGCGGTGCGGCAGCCGCTCCACCAGCGCCGCCAGTTTGTTGACGATCACCCGCGGATCCCCTTCTGAACCGGGGAGCAGCAGCATGCCGATTGTTTCGCCGCGCGGCCGGCCGGTGCGGGTGCGCCGCGGACCGCCGGTCCGTTTCAGCTCCGCGAGGATCTTCTCCCGCTTTTCCGGCGCCACCCCGCCGGAGCCGTTGACCACCCGTGACACCGTCGCCGGGGACACCCCGGCCGCCGCCGCAATCTCTCTGACTGTTCTGCCCATGCCGCCTCCTGTCTTTGTGGTAATATAGAACTGTGTCAGAAAATTTCCACGCTT
>NZ_DBEXAY010000278.1:0-16818 GCF_048170485.1 Victivallis sp.
CAATACTTCTCTTTTTGCACTTGAAAAAATAACAATATTATTGTAAATTCAATCATCATAACCAACCAGCCGGAGGTATGAGATGAGTTTGAAGCGAGAGTGTCCGTTGATTCCGATGGGAGCGGTGACCGGGAAACCGGACCGAAACATGATTTCCGAAACATTGACTGCACTGCGGGAGGTCGGGGTAACCCAGTACCTGGTCTATCCCCGGTCCGGATGTGAACTGGAGTATCTGAGCCCCGAGTGGTTCGACACCTGCCGGATTTTCTTCGAGGAGGGGGAACGTCTCGGCTTCACATCCATGTGGCTCTACGATGAATTCAACTGGCCCAGCGGTCAGTGCGGCGGCAAAATCATGCGGGAAAATCCCGATTACGCGCTTCATTATCTTCAGGTGCTCGAAGAGAGTGACGGCAGCTTCACCTTCCGCAAAGGATGCAATCCCGCCCGTCCTGACGTGCTCAACGTTGACGCCATGCGCGCATTTCTCCGGTCCACACATGAGAGATATGCCGAACACTTTTCTCCGCTCTTCGGCCGCTTGATCAAGGGATTCTTCACCGATGAACCATCGTTTCTCTATGTCTGGCACGGGGAATCCATTCCGGGAGAACGGCTCCGGATCGCCTGCTATCCCGGGCTCGAAGAGGAGTACACGGCACTGACCGGAAACCAGCTCCAAAACGATATTGCATGCTGCCTGAAAACTGGATGCGACCCGTTCTGGCGCCCCTTCGTTTATCAGTTGCTCGGCAACCGTTTCCGTGACGCGTTTCTGCGTCCGGTCCGCGACTGGTGCACAGCTCACAACCTGTTCCTGACCGGCCATCTCATGGATGAATCCTCCACCGGCAGCTCTCTCGCGGCCAGCGGACGCCCGCTCGAAATCATCGATCAATTCACCCTGCCCGGCATGGATGAAATCTTCACCCGCCAGTTCAATGACAACATGGAGTGGCTCACGTTCGCCACCGTCGAGCATGGCATCCGCCGCACTGGCAACGGCGGACTTGCGGAACTTTTCGCCCTCGGCCCCTGCGACATGTCACTTGCCCGCATGAAAAAGACGATGCGTCTCGCCGGCATGTTCGGCGTCGATCACTATGTGCTTGCAGTCGCCCAACTCGACATGCGCGGCAATGTGGAGAAATGCAATTACTTCAACCCCTACTCCCGCACGCAGCCGTGGTTCCGCGCGCTGAAGCTGCTGGGCGAAGACGCCGCGCTCTCCGCCGACATCGCCGGGAAACCGTTCCATCCGGAAATCCAGATTCGCTATCCCGGCGTGCCGCGTCTGCTGAACGATCTGCTGATGCAGCTGGTCGAGCGCCAACGGAGCTGGAGCGTGATCAATGCGGAGGAATCCGGCAGTGCGGCATTCATCCTGCGTCTGGAACAGGAGGGCATCACCGAAGAACGTTCCGGCAGGACCTGGAGTTCGGTCGAAGTGTTTCTGAACGACCTTGAAAAGAGATCGCCGCTCCGGGTGTACGTGACCGAATCCGACGGCAGTCGTGCCCGGGATATCTTTTTACGCAACTATGCCGACGGCTCCATCGAAGTTGTGAATCTCTCCCGTTCCCCGCAGGAACGCGCCCTTCTGCTGCATCGCAACGGTCAAGCCATTCCCTTCCCCCTCGCCTTTGACGGCACCGCCTCGTTCGGCGGCTGGAAGATCGAACTCGACCGCCCAAATCTGAAACGGCTGGACTTCGAAAACGGTCTCTGCCGGGTTGTCGTCCGGGAAAACCTTCCTGCCGTGACCTTGGCTTTGCGCGACTACGGCGGCAGAGTCGAACTTCGGCTCGACGGTAAACCGATCGAAGCAAAATCGGTATGCACTTCGCTGCCGCAGGGCTTCCGCGAACTTTACCGGGAAACCCTTCCTTTCGATCTTCCAGCAGGAGAGCACCGCTTTGAAATGGCGGCCACGACCAGAGATTATCTCTATTTGCCCTGCGCCTTTCTCACGGGAGAGTTCGCCGATCAGGGAGACGGGCTTGCCCGCTATGCCGGAGACGGCGCCGGACTGGGCAACTACATTGGCAAACTGAGCCAGCAGGGGGAAGTGGATATTCCTGCCGATGCGACGCTTCTGCGCCTGGAGACGGACAATTTGTTCAGCGAACTCTTTCTCGACGACGAAAGTCTGGGCGAACGCGCCTGGGATCCATTCGCCTGGCGGATTCCGGAACGCTTTGCCGGCCGCCGGGTACAGCTCCGGCTGGAACGGTACACCTCCTGCGGTCCGATGTTCGGCACCCGGGCATTCGAACCGGAAGTGGCGGGCAGCGACTGGGGTCAAACCTACGCACCGCAGGGTGGCATACCGCATCCGGTTACAGAACCGGTATTTGAATGATCTCCGCCTTTATACGAAAGAGTTTTCAATCACCACGGCGATCAGGACATTGGGATCGCGCTGCCGGAGCGTCTTCAGCAGGCGCTCCTGCAGTTCGTGGTGCGACAGCGGACAGCTGCGCGGCACCAGCAGATTGAACTTCAACCGAAGATATTTCTGCGTCCGGAACATGCGAAAATCGTAAATCCGGAATCCGGCGTCAATCGCTTCCGCCGCCCGGGTCGCGGCAAGCCGCCACGCCTTGAACTCCGGATCGTCGCGGTCAAACGGGTCACAATGGAGCGTCAACCTGACCGGCAGCGCCATGGCGACCTGCCGCTCCGTGTTCTCCAGCGAATCGTGAATCTGCACCGGATCGCAGTCGGAATTCACTTCGGCGTGCGCGGTGGCAAAGTAGCGCCCGGGGCCGTAGTTGTGCATGATGAGATCGTGGACGCCGCAGATGTCGGGATTTTCCAGCATCTTCCGTTCAAGCTCCTCGACCAGTTCGCGGTCCGGACACTCCCCGAGCAGCGGGTTGATCGTGTCGCGCACCACTTTGATTCCGCCGACGATGATCAGCAGCGCGACGATGACGCCGGCGATTCCATCCGACGGGAACGAGGTGATGCTGTCGAGGAACACCGCGATCAGCACCACGGAAGTGGTCAAAATATCGCTCAAACTGTCGAAGGCGGTCGCCTGAAGCACCGTCGAATTGATCTTCCGGCCCAGCGCGCGGTTGAAGAGAAACATCCAGAATTTGACCGGCACAGCGAGCGCAATCGTCACCATGCCCCAGAAGGAGACCTCGGTATCGACCGGGTGAAAGATCCGCTCCGCCGATCCCTTGAGGAAGTTGAGCCCGACGGCGATGATAATGACGGCGACCACCAGACCGGCCACATATTCCAGGCGACCGTGCCCGAACGGGTGTTCGTCGTCCGCCGGTTTGGCGGCCAGCTTGAAGCCGAGCAACGCCACAATCGAAGAGCCGGCATCGGAGAGGTTGTTGACCGCATCGGCCATGATGGCGATACTGCCGGAAATCAATCCCACCGTCAGCTTGGCGGCAAAAAGGCCGACGTTGCAGACAATGCCCACGGTGCCGGCCAGTTCGCCGTAACGTTCCCGCACTGCGGGATTGTCTGTCTTTTCCGGCTGTTTAACAAAAAGTCGAACCAGCAATTGCGTCAACATGATTTTCTCCTCTTCGAATAAAAAATTCCGGCCCGTGCCCGGCACACTGCCGGAAGAGCCGGAATGCGTCGTGCAGACGCGGCTATTCTATCACAACCGCGACCTTGATTCCCTTCATCTGAACATTGGTTTCCAGCGCTTCGCCGATCTTCTCAAGCGGGAAGTGATGGGTGACCAGCTTCTCCATCGGCAATCCGATTCCGGCGGCGCGGCGCAGGAACGCAAAGGCGATCGGGTAATCCTGCGGCGAATAGACCCACGAACCGACTGCCGTCACCTCCTTGTTGCAGAGGTCGTAATGCGGATCGATCGTACAGGTGCCGCTCGGCAGGAAGAAGCCGACTTCGCAGAGGCCGCCGCCGCGGCGGACCATCTTCCAGGCAGTCGCCGCCGCGGCGGGGCCTCCGGTGCACTGGAAGACGAATCCGGCCCCCAGCCCGTCGGTGGCCTCCTTCACTTCGGCGAGCATGTCGTTGAAGTCCGGATAGCGGGTGAAATTGAAGGTCCTGGTCGCCCCCATTTCGCGCGCCAGTTCGAGACGGTTGTCATTGCCGTCGACCGCGATGATGCAGTCAATGCCCATCGTCCGCAGCACCGCGAGCACCATGAGGCCGATCGGCCCGCATCCCTGCACCAGAACCTTGGTGTTGAAGTTCAGAAGTCCGGTGGTTTTCGCCCGCTCGACCGCGTGAACCGCCACCGCCGCCGGTTCGATCAGCATCCGCTGGTCGAGCGTCAGACCGGTCACGTTGAAGAAGGTCGAATTCGGCCGGATCTTGAGATATTCCGCATAGTAGCCGTTGAGGTGAATCTCGTCATCGGGGAAGAGCCCGTAGACGCCGCAGTGTTCGCAGAGGTTGGTGCGGGCCGGCGTATTCTGGCAGGCGCTGCAATGACCGCAGGGAATCACGCAGGTGACGATCTTGTCGCCGACCTTCACCGGGACACCGGCGGAATCGTGAGTGATGTTTTTCCCGAGAACTTCGATCGAACCGGATCCTTCGTGGCCGAGCACCACCGGGCAGAGGCCGAAGGGATCGCGTTTGTATTCATGGCCGTCGGTGCCGCAGACGCCGCACCCTTCCACCTTGACCAGCATTTCATCATCGCCGATCGGCGGAATCGGAAACTCTTTGATTTCAAACTTGCCGGGAGCGACCAGCACCGCCGCCTTCGCCATTTTTGCCATGATATTCGCCTCATTTTTGAATCTGGAGGGGAACCGCAATCCGGATGCGGAGCACCGCCGGAGAATTGCTCCTTTTAAAATAACACGGTTTTGCGCTTTTTTCCACCGGCATACCGCAAAAAGATTCCCTCTTTTCTCTGAGTGTCACCCTCTGTTTCTCTCATGGTTTATTTTCAAAAATTTTTTCCGCGCCTCTTGACTTTTCCCGATTTTTGAATATAATTAATATAAAATAATATTGTATTTTGTTCAAACAGGAGACCAGACGATGATGGACACATCAAAGAGAGATGGAAAAGGAAAATCCAATTTTACTCTTATTGAACTGCTGATCGTAATCGCGATCATCGCGATTCTGGCAGCTCTTTTGCTGCCGGCCTTGAACAAAAGCAGGGAAAAAGCCCGTTCGATCAGCTGCTTGAGCAATATGAAACAGATTGGTACGATGTTCGCCCTCTACATGGGTGACAACCGGGATCTGGTCATGCACAGCTGGAAATATGATGACGGGCAGAGATGGTTTGCCGCATTTCTGACCGGATACGACCCGGCAAATTCGGCCGGAGCCCTCAGAAGCCTGAACAGCGGCGTATTCCGCTGCCCGGCGGCGCCGTTCATCCAGGATTCCTTCACCACCACCTACGGGGCCAATGTCAATGTGGCGGATTTCAAGCAGAACGCTTCCGTCAGCGGTACTTCGAACATCATGCTCGCGCCGCCGGGGGAAGGTTCGACGACGGAATATCTCTGCATTCAGGCGGCCAAAGTGCCGCAGCAGGAACGCGGCTGGCGCAATGCCGGCAGTTTTCCCCGGAATTTCCGCATTTTCCAGCTGGGCGAATCTCTCTATCAGGACAATCAGTGCTCCCAGATCACCCGCACCGGCAGCAATACGCTGGCCGACCTCCGACACAACGGCAAGATGAACACGTTGATGTTCGACGGCAGTTCCCGGTCGGTGAACCGCCGGGAACTGATGACCGTCCTTTACTGGCCGACCGGAAGAACGATCTATGTCAACGGAGCAAAAATCATACTGTAGGAGATGAATGTGACTCGCCATCTTTTTCCCCGCCTCCTTCCAGCTGTTGCAACCGCCGCTCTCGTTGCCGTTCTTCCGGCCCGTGCGGAGGAGTACACCGCCTGGACCATAACCGGCTGGACCGACCGCCCTGAGGCGCGGTATCAGCCCGGCGAGCCGATGAAATTCTATTTCCGCATTCTGAATGCAAACCAGCCCGTGCCGGGCAAGGTACGAATCACCCTGGCGGCCGATGACGGACGCCGAACCGAAACGGTTCATGAAGTTTCCGCCGGGAAGCCGTTGGAAATCACCGCCTCGCTCAGCCGACCCGGCTTCGTAATGGCGCGTGCCACTCTGTTGACACCGCAGGGGAATGCGGCCAGACGCCCCTGGCGTAACCAGCAACTGCGTGACATTCAATACGGGATGGGCGGCTGTGTCGAACCAGAACAACTCCGCCCCGCCCTGCCGGAACCCCGCGACTTCGACGACTTCTGGACAAAAGCGCGCCGGGAACTGGCGGATGTTCCTCTCAAGGTGAAGCGGGTCATCCGGCAGCAGGATTCCAATTTCACCGTCTATGATCTCACCATCGCCGCCCCCGGCCCCCGCCCGGCTCGCGGCTATCTCACCATTCCCCGGAATGCGGCTCCCCGGTCTCTGCCGCTGGACATTCAGTTTGACGGCTACGCCGTTCATGCGATTCGCCCGCGCCGTCTATCCAACGCCATCGCGTTGATCATCAACGCTCACGGAATCCGCAACGACGGTGATGAGAACTACTACGATACCCTTGCCCGGGGAGAACTCCGGCGGTACGGCTTTCGCAATGAAGAGAATGAATCCCCCGGAAGTTGCTACTTCAAATACATGATTCTTCGCAATTTGCGTGCAGTGGAATACGGCCGGACCCTTCCGGAGTGGGACGGCAGACGGATTCAGTTTTCCGGCGGCAGTCAGGGAGCCTTCCAGGCGGTTGCGGTGACGGCGCTGACGCCGGATGCCACCAACTGCCGGATTTCAATTCCGTGGCTGTGCGATCTCGGAGGCGTCACCCGGGGGCGTATCCGCGGCTGGCGGCCGGACTGGCGCCCAGGTCTGGGATATTATGACACCGTGCATTTTGCCGCCCGCATAACGTGTCCGGTTCAAATCACTGCGGGGCTCTCCGACTGGACCTGCCCGCCCTCCGGTGTCCAAGTCCTCTACAACCAGCTGAAGGGACGCAAGGAACTGACCTTTTATCAAGGACTTGAACACGGAGCATATTTCGGTTACGATCAAAAGAAAGCCGCCCGGATGGTTCAGAAGGCTCCCGCGGCATTGCCGTGAAGCCCCGCCGTTGACCGCGCCGGGGCTCCCCTCCCCCCCCGGTTACCGGGGGCCGAAGGAACGCTGTTCGGCGGCAAGGAGTTTCTCCAACTGTTCGTCGGAGAGCTTTTCCGGATAACCGGCAACCGCCGCCTTCGCTTCGGCAACCTTCTCCGGGTCAAGACGGCGTTCCAGCTGCATCAATCGCAGTGCTGCTTCGTTCCGTCTGATCTGCGCCGCAATGACGGACTTGGTCGTATCACGGCCGGCTTTGCATCTCGCTTCGGCAGCCTGCACGGACCTGTCCGCATTCATCCAGGTGAGATACGCCTCGGCAAAGGAGGAAAACGCACGACGTCCGCTCTTCTGGCGCATCAGATTTAAACGAAGTTTATCCTGTTCCAGCTGAATTTGATACACATCATCGACCGACACGGAACCGGCCCGACATGCCTCTGCCGTCAACTGGCGAAGCTGATCGAAAAGTTTGATCTGTTCTTCACACGTCCGCAGATATTCCGGGGTCCCTGCGGAGCCGCGCATCATCCGCCCGCCGCCACCGCCGCCGGGACGGCGCACCGGCGCGGGAGCCGACGCTCCGGCGGAACCGGCAAACAACGTTCCGGACGGGGCGAAATAGTTGACTATCGTGATGATGAGAGCAAGAATCGACGCGATCAATGCAACGTAAACGGCAACCTTCTCTGAATTCTTTTCGCTGAGCATGCTTCAAAACTCCTTGCGCTTCAAGTTCTCACTGCAGCCAAAATAGAGCCGCATCTGGAAAAATTCAAGAGAGGTTCCAGGAATTTTCCGGAAGAACCTTGAAAAAATTCTGATCAGGACTTGATATCCGGCGATTTTGCACTATCTTGCAGGTAAAACAGAGGAGAATCCTGCCAGTATGAAATGTGCAAAATGCGGTGCAGAAGTACGCGACGACCAGCCCTGCTGTCCGAACTGCGGCGGAACCGGCTCCGCCTCGTTCCGGCGAAACAACCGGGAAACCCCGGTGTGCTGCCCCTCCTGCGGTTCCACGCAGATTTCAGCGGTGCGCAAGAATTACGATCCCGGCTGCGGCTGTCTCGGACTGCTGCTCTTCGGCTGGGTGGGGCTGCTGCTCGGCCTGCTCGGCGCCAATGATGTGGAGATGGTATGCAACCAGTGCGGCGCCCGCTGGCCCGCGGGGAAACCGCGCGACGTCCAGACCGGCATCGGTTGCGGTACGCTGCTCCTGATTCTTCTCCTGCTCTGGCTGCTGCTCTCCTGCCTGTAACGGCACTCTTCCGGGAATGCCTCAATAGAAGTTCTTCAACATCTGATTGAAGTTCTCCGGCCGTTGCAAATAGCGGTAGTTGTAGTTGGTCACATGGCCGTCGAGCATTCCGGCATTCAGTGACTGCGAATGGCGGTATGCGACTTTTCCCGCGCCCGTCACACTTTCCCCGTTTTGAAAATAGCCGGGGATGTTGCTGTCGTACAGCATCCAGTCGAGTCCATCAGCCCACGAGGCCGAGGAACTCGGCCGCTTCAACCGATTCAACCGCAGGGCGCGTGTCGTATTCCACACGGTCGCATAACTTATTCCATAAGAAGATCTTATATTTCCTATTCCATCTTGCACATCATGCATGGCCCCGTGAGAAACCGGACATAACAGGGAAACTGGGAAACGATCCTGATAGTCGCTCTCCCGATTGTATCGGATTCCAAGGTAATTGACGAACGCGGGAATTTTGTACCACTGTCGCTTATCCCCCAATTCCCGCACAGGAACCCACCAGCCGTCGGAATCCACCGAATAAAACTGCCCGGCGGAAAGATATTGTTTCAGCGTGTTGACACATTGCGTCTTTTTCGCCGACTCACGTGATTTATTCAATGCGGGCAGCAGCATAGCGGCCAGAATGGCGATGATCGCGATTACAACCAGGAGTTCGACAAGAGTAAATTCCTTCACACGTTTCATGAATCGTTTTCCTTTCCGTTCACCTGCTGTTCTTTCTGAATGCCTTCCATAAAACCTGTCTGTGTTTTGCATCCCCGGCCGGTCGAATATCTTCCGGACCGGTCCCTCCTCGACCGGAACCGCTGATGCGTTCAGGTCAACGGCATGTACCTGTCCGATGACATGGCTTCTGCAATGGCGAAAGATGCGCAAAGGATTCCGGTCGGAGGAGGATCGTTGGATTCCACCGCCCCCCTCCCCGCTGGACATCGATCACAAAAAAACTTTCCGCCGTCTCGTGTCTTCACCCGGCAATGCCCCTGTTTTTTCCTTGCTCACTTCATACAGCTCAGTCATTCATTTAAAACAACTTTTCGGCGCGGCGGGCAAAGAGCCGGTCTTCGTCATCTTTGTACCACTCGCTGTACACAAGCTCCTCCATCCCGATTGCTCCGCGCAACTGAAACGGAACGGTCAGCCAGAGCGGCGAGCGCCGGTCCGACAGCCGCAGGGAAACCGGCAGATAGACTACGGAGTCCCGGAACTCCCCGGGGGTGATTTCAACTGTAATGGAAGAACTCATCCGCTGCCGGCTCTGGAGAGCGAAGGAGGCGCCGGGATTCATGGTCCACCCTTCCGGAAGCTGCCAGTCGAAGCAGGCGAGCCGGTTGTCATGGGGGCAATCGGTAAGCGTCAGCGTGAGCTTCTGCGTCTCCCCCGGAGCCGTGACGGGACTTGTTCCATAGTCGATCGTCAGAACACCCCACGGCAGATCGAAGCCGAGCGCCCGGCTCGAACGCGCCAGCACCCGCTCCACCGCTTCTCCGGCTTCGACGAACCGCTCCCGGTATGTTTCGGAGATGCGCGTTTCGTCGGCAGAAAGGTGCGGCAACGTCGGATTTTCCCGTTCCACCTGAAGCTTGGCATGAATGACCCGGTCGGTCAGTTCCTCAAGAGTAGCCGGAACGTAGAGTTGATAATTCTGCACCGCAACGGTCCGGATTGTATTGCCGATCGGTTCGGTCCACTTCTGCGGCAGATTCTTCCTGCCCATCAGGATTCCGAGTATCGCGCCGACGGTTGCTCCGGTGCAGTCGGTGTCGTCGCCGCAGTTGACGGCAATGCAGATGCTGCGCCCGAAATCCCCCTCTCCGTACAGAAGTCCAAGCACGACAAACCCGAGGTTGGCCGGTGCCTGGAACCAGCCGAGATCCGCACTCTCTTCAACAATACGGTTCCGGGCAGTGCGCCAGTCGATGCCGGAGTCGTAGCATTCCATCGCCAGTTTCACGCTGCGGGCGACGCGGCAATCGGCAGGAATTCTCGCAAGCGCGATATCGATGAGTTTGCGCACGTCGCGTTCGACAAACGCGGCGGATTCAAGCACCGCGGTAAAGATCTCCGCATAAATTCCCTCGCCGCAGTGATCGACGCAGGCGTCGAGCCAGGCGAACCGCACGACCTCATCCGGAACGGCGGGGAAGAGGCACGCCCAGACTTCCGAACGGATCCAGGCGCCGTTGCTGTACTTCCATTTCTCGTTGTTGCAGAATCCGGAGAGCGGCGGATAAAGTCCGTTGACGATATTGGCCTTGGCGGTGCCATATTCATTCCATGGCCCGGAGATATAACGCATCCAATATTCGCCGAGCGCACGTTCCGTCAGGCGGTAGGCTCCGCGCTGTTCCACGGCGAGCAGCCAGACCAGTTGCAGGTCGAGGTCGTCATTGGGCGCGGGATTTCCGCCCAGCTCCTGCTGATAGAATGTCAGATCGCTCATCTCGCGCCGGCCTTCCAGCGGAGTTCCCAATGTGCCGCCGATGTTCTTGCCGGTCCAGCAACCGAGAACTTTATCCCGGAATTCCTCGATATTGATTCTTTCCGCCGACGGAATTTTCTCTCCAAACATTGTCCTGTTTCCTTTCTGAGAAACCATTTGCTTTTTCGGTGTATCCTGCGTATATTATGCCACAAAGCAAGGGAAAACCCAATGGAACATTGTTCCAAACACCTTTAATTTTGTTCAAAAATGGCTCAAGTATTTCTCGGACCAAGCCAGGACGCGGATTTTTTCTCCGGCCGGACAGATGTTGTAGAGAACAGCTCCTACCAATGGCGGAGCCACTGGCTGCATGACTGGAGTCTGCTCGCGACCCTCGCCGGCCACGGAAAAATTTCTCTCGGCGAACATAGTTTTGAATCGGAGCCGGGCGAGATGATTCTCATTGCGCCGGAACATCCGCACCTTTTCCAGGCAGAACCTGGCTGGAACCTCATCTGGTTTCATTTTCTCATGCGCCCGCACCTGACCGCAGAAATCCATTGGCCGGAGGAGGTGCCGGGATTGCGGCGCTGCCGGTTGACCGGCACGGACCTCCGGCGCACCAAGGCTGCCCTGCTCGAAGCCCTTCAACTCGACCACCGCCGGGCGCCGGGATGGCACGGCCTGGCCTATGCACTGCTCGAAGAGGCAATCATGCGCGGTTTCGCCGGAGATTCACAAAGCCGCGGCGACGGGCGGGAGTGGCTCGCCCGGGCTCAACGCCTGCTGCTGCAGGGACCGGAGGAGAGCATATCCGTGGACCGCATCGCAGCCCTCTGCTGCATGTCGCGCACAAAATTCTATACGGCGTTCAAAGAAGCAACCGGAGTTTCTCCGCGGGCCTGGCGGGAATTTCAACAGCTGCTGCGTGCGCAGTTCCTTCTCCAGAGCACCTCTCTGCCGGTTGCGGAAATTGTCCGGCAGCTGGGGCTGGGGGATCCCTTCTACTTCTCCACCCGGTTTCGCCGCTTCTGCGGGCAGTCGCCGACGGAGTACCGGCGCAGTCACCCGGCACCGGAACCGGATGAAACGCTCCCGGAGAAATAGATCTCTCCGAACAGGTTCCGCCAATCACTTCACGATGGAACCGCCGTTCAGAAATTCCGCCAGCTCCCGCCAGTACGCCTCTCCGGCGACGGCGGTAAGATTGTTGTGCCCCGCCCCGGGGACCGGACAGAGCCGCTTCCGCCCCGGCGCCGCCTCGTAGAGCGCTTTCCCGTGCTCCGGCGGAATCACCCGGTCCCGGTCGCCGTGGAAGATCAGCACCGGGCATTTCACCCGCCGGATCCGGTCAAGGTTCGGGAAACGGTCTCCCGGCAGCCACGCCACTCCCGCCACAGCGAATGTACTGGTAAACGGCGCTTCCAGCACCAGCGCCGCCGCCGGGAAACGCTCCGCCAGATAACAGGCGGGCCCGCTCCCGAGACTCCGGCCATAAAGCACAATCCGCTCCGCCGGAATCTTCTTCTCCCCGGTGAGATAATGCCATACCCGCTCGGCGTCACGGTATACGTTACTTTCAGAAGGAGTTCCACCGCTGGCGCCATATCCTTCATAATCGAAGGCGGCAATTCCATAGCCGTGCGCCGTGAACTGCGGCAGGCGGTAACGCAGTCCGGAGAGGTCCTCCGCGTTGCCGTGGCAGTAGAGCACGGTGAACGCCTCCTCCGACGGAGCCGGATGGTGTTGCACTGCAATGGAAATCTTTTCCGCAACCGGCAGAAGCTCCGCCTTCTGCGCCGCGGCAGGATTCCCCTGCGGCGGCTGAAAGATGAACCGGTCCGCCATACAGCCGACAGCGGTCGTCAGCAGCAGCACCGCCATCGCGGCGCTCGCCGCACTCCACAAGCCGATGCGAAACAATTTCACTCTCTCCTCCCGACGTGTTTCAGAGCCGATGCGAAAAATTCCTCACTCCGCAACCGGATGCAGATCGATCCGCATCCGGGCGGTGAGCGCGGCAGGATCCACCGCCACAGGATACACCGTCAGCTCTTCGCCCAGATTCACCTTTCCACCGAAGCGGTTTTTATATTCATAGGCGAGCTCCGGCACCAGAAAGGTCAGCCGGTCATCCTGCCGGTCGACCGCGATCGCCCGGCCGGTCCACTCCGGATGCTGGGTGAGATAGACCAGCGTCCAGTATTCGTTGACGGTCCGTTCAAGCCGGCGGCGCTGCAACGCGGCCGCTTCGCTGAGGACAAGACGCTTTTCCAGCCACTCCGCAGAAAGCGGCTCCTCATTCTTCAAAATCCGGCGCAACTGCTGGTGTGCAAGCAGATCGGCGTAACGGCGCAACGGGCTGGTGACCCGGACATACGGCTCCAGCGCCAGCCCGGCGTGACGGCCCGGAGAACACTGAACAGCGCTGGGCGCACAGGCGCGACGCAACGCGAACATCTCCACGATCGACCCGCCCCCCATCTCCGCTTCCGGCGGTACCTGGGTGACAAACGGCAGCGGGATCTCCCGCTCCGCGGCCCATCCGGCGACGGCGCTTCCGGCGGCGAGCATCGCATTGGCCACCAGCTCCCGTTCCGGAGTGACGAAGCATGGTGTGATCTGCACGGCCCCGTCAACCAGCCGGAGCTTGACCTCCGGCAGTTGGATGAAGAGTGCACCATCGGCGCGGCGCCGTTCCCGGAACCGCTCCAGCTCCTGCCGCAACGAGCGCAACGGCTCCTCCTCCCAGCGTTCGCCGGCGGAGTGATAGGTGAGCCGTTCCACCCGGACGGTGGAGAGCACCATCTTCTCCAGTTTTGCAGTGCCGTCCGGCGCGATGCGGATTCCGAAGCTGAGCGCGGGAGAAAGCGGCTGAAGGCCGAGCCCGAACCGCTCCGTCGCCTCCGGCGGCAGCATGTGAACCACCTTCTCCGGCAGATAGAGATTCTCGCCGCGCGCGGCGGCTTCGTTGTCCGCATCGCTCTCCGGCGTCACCGAGGCGGCGGGATCCGCAACATGCACCCAGACCAGCCCGTCGGCAAAACTGACCGCGTCGTCCGGATCGTCACTGCCTTCGTCATCGATTGCGTAGGCGGTCATTGCAGTCAGATCCACCCGCTCTTCCTCAGGGAGCGGAGCAAGTGCACAATCCGGCTCGCTCAATTCGATACCCGCGCGGGACGGCCACGGGTCGGTCAGAAAGTCCCATACCCCCAGGCGGAGCAGAAGATGGTGCGCCTTCTCCGGCGTCGCCTCGATGCCGAGATCGCGCAACAGACGGCTGGACGGGGAATTCCCCAGCGCCACCTGCTCGATCTCCCGCAGGTTCACCCGGTCCTCCGGCAGAACAGCTCCGGAGCGGATCCGTTCGAGCAGCGCCTCCCGGGCGGCCTTCTCCCCCTCCTTCGCTTCGCGGGCGGCGAGCGCGGCGGCGACCTCCTCCGGCGAACGGCCGGTCACCCCCGCCTCCGGTCCGCCCCGGAACCAGATGTTGCGCGAAATAAGCTCCCAGGCAGACGCGGCCGCCTCCGGCGTATCCGCCGAATAGGCAAGCAGCAGAAAATCCGCAAACGGCAGTGTCTCGCCTTCCATGAGTTCAAGCAGTTCGGCACAGTCCGGCTCAGGCAGCAGTTTCGGCGGAAGCGACGAAACCGGTCCACGGTGGAGAAACTCCACATCCTTGGGGCGCACGCTTTTCGAGGCGCCGCCCTCCACACGGATTTCGATCTTCTCCTTATTGATCGCGGTCACCGCCGCGAATTTTCCATGATAGAGCACCAGAGCTCCGGTATTCAGTGAAACAGCCATGAGATTCCTTTTCCGGAAGATTGTCGTTTTCCCGGTAACATAGCGCTTTCGCGGCGATTTTCAAGCCCAGCCTACTCGATTACGTGCCAGCCGGGCGGATAATGAAATCCGGTATCCGGCAGGAGCCGGGTCGACGTGATTTCCGGTTCCGGGGCCGGCCGGGTGTAGTTGTACCGGCAGATGGCGAACCGGGAACCGGAAACGGTCTGTGGCGTCAATCCGGCAAGTTCGGAGGGAAAGACGATTTCAGCGCACCACAGCTTCTCCTCCCGGAGAATCCGGGTGCGGACACGGACCGGCCCTTGAAACGTCTTCTCGTCAAACGGAATTTCACGATGGGTCCGGTAGTCCGGAATATGGAGCATCAGCCGTTTCTCCTCCGGGGTGACGTGCAGTTCCAGATAGTCCTCCCGGCCGCGCGTCTGAAAGAAGAACTCCATCGCATCGCCGGTAACCCAGGTTTCCTCATTATCCGCCGTCGCCCGATTGAAGATGTCGGAATCCTCAAACACCGCACAGGCCCGAACCTCATTTCCGGCAATTTCCATAGCTCCGACACCGCGCTCCTTCGGCACCGCCCCGGTACGATAGTTCCGCAACACAAGCGCCCCGCTGCTGGGGGGGAGCCGGTCCGGCGCCCATTCATTGTTCCCCGATTTCAGAAAACGCAACAAAGAATCCCACATCAGTTCCTTCATGATACCTCACAACGTCTTTCGATGAGAACGGAATTTTTACGGGGTAAACTTTACAGCATCTTTCCGGAAATGCAAGGCGGAACCCTCATTTTCCCGCGCGATCAGACTGCGTTGCCGCTCTTCCTCCCGGAATCAGCACTCCCCTCGTCCGGACCGGAATGATGACATCATACTCGTCTCCAGTTCCGGCTGATGTCACTCCTGCGGTTCGAAGATCAACACCTTCCTACCGCGTTTCCGCATCTCGCCCGACCACCATGGCCGGAATCTGCATCGATTATGTTCTTCTATGCCGCCACGAACAAACAAAATTCGTTTTTATCGTCTCCTCTGCAATAGCTTGCGGACCTCTTCCCCACAGGAATACGGCCGTAGTGGCCGCTTTCCCCGGGGAAAATATCCTCTTCACCGATTGCAACCGGAGTCCGTCGACGGTATAGTATAGGAATCATAATAATATGGAGGAACTCTCATGACGGAAAAAGAGAAGCGAGATCTCGGGATGATCTACAATCCCAATTATGACCCGGAACTGCAGAAAGAGATGCTGAAATGCAAGGATATCTGCTTTTCCTTCAATCAGCTGCCGCCCTCCGACGTCGAGCAGCGGGGCGCGATTCTGCGCAAGCTCCTCGGCAGGAGCGGAAAAAACTGCACCATCCTCTCCCCCTTCTGGTGCGATTACGGCAGTCAGATCGAGGTCGGTGACAACTTCTTCGCCAACCACAACCTGGTGATTCTGGACGGAGCGAAGGTCCGCTTCGGAGACAACGTCTTCATCGCGCCCGACTGCGGATTCTACACCGCCGGCCATCCGGTGAAGGTTGCAGAACGCAACGAAGGGCTGGAGTACGCCCGCCCAATCACCGTCGGCAGCAACGTCTGGATCGGCGGCGGCGTCCGGGTTCTGCCCGGCGTCACCATCGGCAGCAATGTCGTCATCGGCGCCGGGAGCGTCGTGACCCGGGATATCCCCGACAATGTCATCGCCTTCGGCAACCCCTGCCGGGTCCACCGTCACCTGACCCCGGAAGAGCTCGCCGCCGCCATCCCGCCCTCCGAAGCGTGACGGAGCAAGCCCCTCTGCCGGGAACTTATTACTGTCTGCCGGTACTGCCGAAGCCGCCCGCGCCGCGGCCGGTTTCGGAGAGCTCTTCGGCGGGCACGAGTTCCACCGCGGGCAGTTCCGCAATCACCATCTGGGCAATCCGGTCCCCCCGGTGAACCGGGAACGGTTCCGGGCCGGGATTGAACATGATGACCCCCACCTCCCCCCGGTATCCGGCATCGATCGTGCCGGGGGAGTTGGTCAGCGAGAGGTTGTGCTTGAGGGCGAGTCCGCTGCGCGGCCGCACCTGCGCCTCAAATCCCACCGGCAGTTCCAGAAACATACCGGTCGGCACCAGCGTGCTCTTCCCGACGGCGAGCTCCATATCACAGCGCGAATGCAGGTCGTAGGCGGCATCGTCGTGGTGGGCTTTCGCAGGGAAAAGCTCCTCGCAGCCGGCCATCATCCGGACTTTTACATCAAT
>NZ_DBEXAY010000279.1:0-7396 GCF_048170485.1 Victivallis sp.
GCCAAGGCGATATTGGCTTTCGCTCCACCCCGCCGACTTTTAACCGATTCATGAAAGGCATGGAGATACGGGCTGTATCGTTTTGCGATCAGCGCACATTGAACCAATGTGGTTCGTGCAATTTTGCTGCCGTTCTTCGTGATTCGTCCATGACAGACCGTATCATTTCCCACCTTCAGGTATTTGCTGATGTCAAGACTCCAGACCCACCACTTTGAACCGACATTGCGCGTGTCGTAAGAGGCGAGAATGTAACCGTTGTAATCCTCCGTGTAGAGCGCCAGCACCTTGCCGTTCGAACTCAAATTATTGACGCAGGCGATGCTCCGCGCCTTGTTGCGCGCCTGGTTCAGCGCCGGAAGGAGAAGCGCCGCCAATATCGCAATGATCGCGACGACAACCAGAAGTTCAATCAAGGTAAATCTCTTTCTCCACATGACTTCCCTTTCCTTTCCTGTTAGCGGACGACAAACTTTTCAACCGGCTGCAGAAGGATGCACTCGGGCCCGCAGCTGCCGGTACGGATAAACTTGTACAGAAGATCAAACCCGGCACGGACCTTCTCGCGGTAGGGGAAGAGCAGTGCGGGGAAACGTTCCGGATAGCTCTGGATATCTTCCAGAGCAAAGAGCAGTCTGGACTTTTTTTCCAGATCGACGCCGTGCCGGGCAAACTCGTCGAGCAGAACCTCGCCGGAAAAACTGCGGATGATGATCGCATCCGGCAGTTCCGGCAGCTCCAGCAGATACCGGGCGGCCCGCCGGCTCGCCGCCTCGAGGAACTGCTGACCGAAGATGCGGCGCATCTCGCCGCGGGTGTCCCGCGCGATGAAAAGACGCTCGTCGAAACAGCCGGCCTCCTCCAGTGTTTTCCGGTAAACCGCATGGAGCGCGGCCTGATAGTTGCCGAAATTCACCTTGAAGTCGATATGGGCGATCCGGCGGCATCCGGTGGAAAGCAGGAACTTCAACGCCCCGGCAAAACTGCCGGTGTTGTCGTAGTCCACCCACGAAACGCAATCCAGATCGAGCCGGTTGAAGGAGACAAACGGAATATGCGCATGCGCCAGCGCCTCCGCCGTCTCTCCGGTCAGCGAACTGTGCATGAAGATGAAGCCGTCCGCGTTCAGCTTGGTCAGGAGTTCCGGCAGGTACTGGGTGCTCTCCGCCGCCTTGAGCGAGAGCAGCCCCATCTTCTTCTCCTTCGCATACTCCTCCAGCGCTTCGATCGCGTGGAACCCCTCGATATCGCCGATGAAGTTGTGGATCAGCGCGATGTCGTTCGACCGCGGCCGCGCGGTGACATCCGCCTTGACGAACGCCCCGCGGGTGCCCTGAATATCGATCACGTTTTCCTGCTGCAGGAAGTTCATCGACTTCGCAATCGTCACCAGGGAAACCTTGTACTCCTTCGACAATTCGCGGAAGGAGGGCAGCCGGGCATTCCTCCCGCCGAACCGGCCGTTCCGGATGTCAAACCGCAGCGCCTCCACCACATCCGTGTATTTCGCGTCGAACATTCCAACCAATCTCCCTGCTGAAATCCTTTCTGTTATGTATAACAATATCTATAACAAGAAAAACCAAGCCCGCTTTTTATTTTTTTTCAAAAAAAATGGTTTCGAAAGAAATTTCGCCCAGAACACCCTCTCCCGGAAGCCTCCCGCAGCCAACCGGAGATGCCGCTCATGCACGGTCTGCGCCCCCCGGATTCAATCCCCCTCCCCTGACAGCGCCTCCCATGCCCGAGTAAATTGTTTCAGCGAATCATCAAGAAGAAATTTCCATGACTCCGGGGAATTATTGTTTTTTTTCGGTTAGCCCTCTTGAAAAAGATTTTTTTGAAATTATATTTTTATTAATGATTCAATGATTCAATTTATCTTCAGGAATCACCCATGGCGATTGCAAAGACCAGTCTGAAGGCGCAGGCCAAAGAATATCTGTTAACCTATATACAGGAAAAGAAACTCAATCCCGGCGACCGCCTGGCAACCCAGCGGGAACTGGCGGAAACTCTGCAGATCAGCCAGAAAGTGGCACAGCTGGCTTTGAATGATCTGGAAGAGGAGGGAATCATCGTCCGGCGTCTCGGCAGCGGGACCTTCCTCGCCCGGCGCCATGATCTCACGCCGCGAACCCCGACCAGCGGCAGAAATATTTTCGTCCTGATCCCCAACCTGAAAAATCCGCAGTTCTCCGAATTCGCGGCAGAGGCGGAAGCCGCGCTTCAGAAACATAAAAAACAGATGCGGCTGATGACAACTCACACTTCCCTCTCCTTCCGGGAGATCATCAGCATCATGGTTGAAGAAGGCTGCGGCGGCATCATCACCGCCGAGCTGCCGCCGGTATTGAAGAATTTCATCAAACAGTACCACATCCCCGCCGCCCTCATTCGCGTGATGGCCCCGCCCCGGCAGATGCTCCGGACAACGCATGAAATTATTCTGGATGTAAAGGAGCAGGCCATTCTTCTTGCCGAACATCTGCTTTCCCGGGGATATCGAAATTTCTATCTGGCCGGAGGGATCGCAGGTCCTCAGAACTGCCGTTTCCATGTCATGCGCAAACTGCTGGAGAAAGCGGGGGCGGAGATTCAGCAGATTCCGGAAGAAGATGAGAATTCCAAAGAACTGGACTACGAGAACATCGGGAAGGAGCTGGCGAACAAAATACTCCGCTGCTATCAGCCGTCGTCTGTCGCCGTATTCTACAACACCGCCCGCGCAATGGGGGCGATGAAGGTGTTTCAGCATCTGGGGAAAAAAATTCCTCAGGACATTGCCATTGCCGGATTCGACAATATCTTTCCGGCCCGGCTGGTGGAACCGGAGCTGACCGTCACGGATGCACGCTATACAGAGTGTGCGCAACAGGCGGTTTCCCTCGTTCTCTCCCGGGATCGCGAACCGACAACCCTGACGATCGATCCCGTTCTCTGTTACGGGCGATCCGTAGGAAATCTTACAGAAAAATAGAGGGCCGTCATGAAACTCCACTGCCTGGGAACCGCTTCCGGCATCGCCACCAGAACGCGATTGCACAACATGCTTCTGCTGGAATCGCGCGGCCATTCGCTTCTGCTCGACGGGGGAGAACCGCTCAGCACCCAGCTGACCCGCTATGACGTCGACCTGAACCGGATCGACGGCATGGTCATCTCGCATCTGCATCCGGATCATGCCGGAGCCCTGCCGCAACTGATTCAAACGTTTCAGATTTCCGGACGGACGGCGCCATTCAAGGTCCTGCTCCCTGCGGAAGGCCTTCCCGGATACCCGAACATGCTGAACATGCTGTATCTGTTCGACCGCGTTCTGCCCTTCCGGCTTGCATTCGAACCGATCCACTGTTCCGGCGAACAGCGGATCGGCGATTTCGCGCTGGAATTTCAGGAGAACGATCACCTGAAACGGCTCGCCGGTTTCGCCGCACAAAGCGGTTTGAAAAATCAAGGTCAAAGTTACTGTTCCGTCATCAACGCGGAAGAGAAACGGGTGGTTTACAGCGGCGATATCAAATCCGCCCTGGAATTGCTCCCGCTGCTGAAACGCCCCGCAGAACTGCTGATTCTGGAGATGGCCCATTTCAATCCGGATGAGCTGCTCACACTCTTCCGGGAAGCGCCTCCGAAGAGGGCGGTTCTTACCCATTTCCACCCCGATCTGGATGTTGATCCGGAGAAAAAGGTCAGAAACATCTTCGACGGTAAAATCACGACGGAAGTGATCTTCGCGTATGATGGAATCGAGGTCGAGATATGAAAGAGCATTTTCTGTACGACTTGCACACACACACATCTTTTTCCGATGGCCGCAATGATATGCCGACCATGCTTCACGCCGCAGAATCCTACGGAATCCGCGGTATGGTTTTCTCCGACCACACCTTTTCGGACGAGGAAGCGGAAACACTGCTGCGAAATTATCGGCAGCAGCCGCTTCCGTCCAGTCGGGTAAAGCTGCTCCACGGCACGGAAACCACCGTGGCAGACAGGTCGGGCAAACCGGCGGTGTCCGGCAGGCTGCTCCGCAAATTCGATCTGGTTTTGATGGACAGCAACGGAATTCTGTTCCGCCAGCTGGAAAAATTGAAAGAGAAGAAAGCGATCGCAGCCGCCTACTGTGAAACTCTGATCAACGCCTGTTCCGTGCCGGAAGTGACGATCATGGCGCATCCCTTCAACTGCGGGCTGGCGCCTCTGCATCTGGAACTGGAACTCTTTACCGATGAAATGGTCAGGGAGGTGGCAGACGCATTTGTCCGGAGCAGCAAAGTTTTCGAAGTCATGAATCAGATGTACTACTGGCACACGGAAACGTCGTTTGAACACTTCCATTCAGAATATTCCCGGATCATCAGAATCATGAAAGAGGCGGGTGTTTCGTTCTCTCTGGGCTCCGACACGCACTCCTGCTGCGGAATCGGCAATTTCCCCTGGTCGCGCAGAGTGGTGGAAGAGCAGAATCTTTCCGACCGCCTGTTTCTGCCCGCGGCATTCGCAACAACGGCGCATCGGGAAAGTTGATATCGCATGGAAGAAACATATCGGCAAAATTCACCTTCGCTCCGCAAACAGAAAAAGTCGAATCACAACATCATAATACCAATTGCAAACCATGAGGGATCATGTTATGAATCAGACTGCCGAAAGAAAGAATTTCAACTGCACCGTCCGATCTGCGGTCCGTCGCGAAATCAAGCACTTTACCCTTATTGAACTTCTCATCGTTATTGCGCTGATTGCCATCCTGGCAGCCCTGCTCCTGCCGACCTTGTCGAAAGCCAGAATGACAGCATATCGAATTAAATGTACAGGAAACCTCAAGCAGATCGGCAGCGCGCTGTCACTGTACGCGGTCGATTACAACGGATGGCCGCCGGTCGCCGTCGGAACCAGCGCGGCAGACTATGGAAGCTATTATCACACCTGGTCCTGCCGGAGCACGTTCCCTCTCTACCTCAATCTGAGCAACGACATCACGGTGGAACGGCCGCGCGGCAACGTACTGGAGTGTCCCAGTCAGGAATCCTATCAGCAGGGAAAAGTAAAACAGTATTATGACGCGGACAAGAATACTACAGAGAGCAAAGTGAAAATCGGATACGGCATGAATCAGTTTCTTCATTACATCACCTGGGACGGTAAGCTGCGGGGCACTAAATTGGCCCGCATCAAAACACCCGGCGGAGTCTTTGCATTTCAGGACAGCGCCTACAACACATCCGACGAATACTATGCAAATCAGGAAGCCAGAAACTACTTTGTCGCGAATGCGCAGGGCCGGGCCATGTTCCGGCATGAAGAGAAAATCAACATCGCCTGGGTGGATGGACATGTTTCGACCATCACGCGGCCCACATTTATCCAATATACCGACGGCACCCATACCTGGCGCTGGTATCAATATCCCTTGAACTGAAACTGCAACCCGCAAAAGGAGATCTCACCATGAACAGCAATTTCCGATTCCTCGACCTCTGCCTCATTCTCACCGTTTGTACCATCCTGGCCATTCTCACGACAGGATACAGTACGCAGCAGGCGGCCGCCCGGGCGAAATGTATGGAAAATCTCAAAACGATGGGAACCGCCCTCGCTCAATACGCGAAGGACAATACAGACATGCTCCCGGTGGTGAACGACCGGGACAACTGGAAGAAAATATGGTGTCTGGACAACCGCTATGTCACGTATCTCGGCCTGAACCAGACGACCGGTATCAGAAAAAAAGGAAATGTTCTGGAGTGTCCGGCAGAAGAAAACTATGAAACCTTCACTCATATCGGCTATGTGATGAACGTCAATCTTCATACCACGGATTCCAAGACAGCCAGAAACCGCAGGGGCGGAAAACTTTCCGGCTTCTCCTGTCCATCGCTGACAATTGCAGCCACCGACGGGAAAATGCATCTGCTGGATAACTGGAAAGCCATGGACAACAAGGAAAACGTGACCCGGGCAAGACATGAAGGAGAGCTGAACGTTCTGATACTGGACGGCGCGGTGGTTTCCGCACCGAAACTGCTTTCCAATCTGGACGGTTACAACCCGAAGAGCAGCTGGCTGGCTGACGACGACAAATAATCACGCGGGAATTGCCGGGAATGAATAAATCTGTTTTTGCGCTTCTCTGCATCACCGGGATCACCTGCGGTGCGATGGCGGCGGCCGATCCGGACGGCCTTGTCGCCGCGTATGACTTTACGGACGCGCAGGATGGCCTGGTCCGGGATTACGGTCCAAATGCCAATCCGGCCATCCTGCACAGCTTCACCGGGAAAACCTCCGATGCGCTGTGCCGGGAGCCCGGCGGGAAACAGGTGTTCCGGGGGGACGGGAACGGGAACTTCGTCACCATTCCGGACCATCCGGAACTGCGGCGGAGCAAAAGCTTCACGGTGGAACTGGTATGTACCATCGAGAAATTTCCCGCCGACAGTGTCAACGCCCTCTTTGCATTTGAGTCGACCCGGGCCCGCCTCTGGATCGATCCGTCTGGAACCATCAGCCTGGACAGCACTCCGGCAGAAAAACCGGACTATTTTTCCTCCCCGAAGGTCAAGGTCTCTCCGGGAGAAAAACTCCATATTTTCGCCTTTATCAGCAATGACGAAATCGGTCTCGCTGTCAACGGAAAAATTTACACATCAGACAGTTATCGTGGAGTTCCGCGTCAGACTCCGGGCGACATCAGCATCGGCGGGCACCCTTTCCGCAGCAACCGTTATTTCAAGGGAACGATTGAAAAAATCCTCTTCTACAACCGTCGTCTGAGCGATCAGGAGATGAAAACCGCTTCGACCGGGCATCTCCGACCTTCCGCACTTTCAAAGAGCGGCATATTCGCTCCGGGAGAGCAGGTTTCCTTCCGATTCATGGACGGCAGGAAGGCGGCGGCCGACGCGCAGGTCGTTCAGGATACCTGGTCATGGCAAACCGATTCCGGAACCATCCGGCGCAAAATTGTCCGGAAATCGGCGGAGAGCCGTCAGCGTCTGCTGGCCGGACTGGTCAGCCGGCGGAATTTTCCTGCCCTGTACACCGACAAACTGCAGCTCTGTCTCGACAACCGCCTGTTCGGACAGTTCGATGCACTGTTCCAGCAGCTCAGTCTGCACGAAAAACAGCTCTTCCGCTATGCGGACCGCCTGCATCGGATGGCGCAGCGGGAATTTGACGAAGACCTGCTGCAGGGAAAGGGGAAAAAGCTCCCGCCGATTCTGACGGAACTGCCGCCCTTCGGGAAATCAGAATTCCGGGAATTCGTTTACCGGAAGGCGCGGGAACTGTACGTCCGGAACTTCTGGCTCTCCCTCGGCGGGAAACATCCGCGAGTCGAAGATCGGGACCAGTTCAAAATGCTGCTGGAGCAAAAGGTGAAAATCTCCAC
>NZ_DBEXAY010000280.1:0-10388 GCF_048170485.1 Victivallis sp.
GGGGGGGGAGGGCGGCACCCGGCCGAATTCAGCGGGCCGGGAGGGTGCGGATTTCCGCCGGTGCGAGAGTGCCGGAAGCAAACTCCTCCCCGTCGCGGCAGATCCGGAACTTCTTCGGTT
This sequence comes from Victivallis sp., assembly GCF_048170485.1. NCBI lineage: Bacteria > Pseudomonadati > Lentisphaerota > Lentisphaeria > Victivallales > Victivallaceae > Victivallis > Victivallis sp. The sequence goes on from NZ_DBEXAY010000280.1 coordinate 121, forward strand.
CGGCGGCGCTGTTCCAGAGCCGGAACACCCGGCTGTTCTGGCAGAGCGCAATCACTTCGGGCGGTTCGACGCTCCAGACGGTGCGCAGAAGCTCCGCCCCGTCGGAAGCGGCGGTGATCTCCAGATGTTCGGCTCCCCAGAGCCGTTCGCGGGCGGTGACGGGCAGTTCCGTCGCGGGGCGGCCGTCGCAGATCCAGAACTCCTGCTCCACTTCGCCGAGATCGGCGTACCCTTCATCGCCGTGGAGGCGGTGGGGGAGATGCTCCGCATAGCAGACCGGCCGCAGCAGCGTGAGCCGCAACTCCCCGCTGCCGAAGGAGTCGTAGCTGTGCAGGGCCTCCGCGAGGATGCCGGAGGTTTTCCCGTCGCTCCCCGCGGCGGCGACGAAGTCGATGAACGGCTGTTCACACGCATCCGGCGTGCGGGAGAGCAGGGCGGCGGCCTGACCGGAGAGAAGTTCGCCGCCGTCGATCCCGGTCCGCCAGCAGAATTTGACCGTGTCGTCCTTTTCGTGCCACTCGGCGCGCCAGCGGGCGAAGAGTTCCGGAATGCCCGCAAAGGCGAAGAGGTCCAGTTGGAATTCCGATTGCTTCCAGCGGTAGCGGCCGCGCAGACAGCTGGCCGCCGGACCGTTGTCGATCTCCTCGAAACAGATCCACTCCGCCTCGCCGATGGTTTCCCCGAGGCGGGCAAGACCGTGCCCCCAGGTGTCGCCGACATCGGCGAGGATCGGGAAGGCGATGCGGGCAAAGGCCGCTTTCTGACGCTCGAAGCCGAGCGCGGCAGGGGAATTTGCCTCATGGGAATAGGCGAAAATCCGCAACCCGGAGGGCGGGAGATCCACCACCGCCGTGGCCCGCCCCCAGGCGTTGTTCGGGCCGTAGGGGGTGGCGGCCCGGAGGAATTGAAGCGGAACGACCGCGCCGTCGCCGTCGCGCAATGCGTTGAAGTGTTCCCCGTTGCAGTTCGGGTCGGCGAAGGTGTCGAACTGGAAGAGCGCCCGCACCGGTACCGGGAGCGGGTTCCAGAGCAGAACGCCGCCTTCGGTCAGAAAGTCGCTCTTTGCCCGGGCGGCGTAGCGGCCGAGCCGTTTTTCCAGAATGGAGGAGGCGATCCACCGGGCGTATCCGGTGAGGTCGCGCACTTCGCCTTCGAACGCCTTCTTTACGGCGGTGCCGGGGTAGACGTCGTGGAAATAGTTGAAGAGAAACTGATTCCAGGCGTCGTCGAGCCGCTTTTTGTCGGCTTCGGCATCGGGTCCGGGGGATTCCAGGACCAGTTTTTCCGCCTTGAAGAGAGCGCGCTCCGCGGAGGCAAGCTGCTGTTTGACCGCCGAAACCGCGGAATAACAGCCCGGGGAGTGATGGGTGAGCTCGCCTTCGCAGACCGGCAGATCCATCGTCTCGATCACGTCGAAATAGTGTTCCAGCGTGGAGAATTCGATGGCGCGGGTTTCTGCGGCTTCGAGCAGCCAGTTCAACTGTTTTTCGTAGATGCCGCCGCCGTGGTCGCCGACGCCGAAGAAGAAGGTCTGGTGCTCGTCGCCCTCGGCGAAGAGCCGATCGATCCAGTCGAAGAGCTCCTGTTTCTCCTTCCAGCCGGGCAGGGTGCAGTAGGCCTGCCGGATGCGCAGCGTGACCACCTCGCTGCCGTCGTCGCCGCGCCAGCGGAAGAGGTAGGGCATGCTCTTCTCCTCCGCCATCGGGCGCATGAAGACGTAGCGGTCGAAGCCGGTTGCATTCAGAATCTTCGGCAGCCCGGCGTTCTGGCCGAAGGAGTCGACGCTGTAGCCGATGCGGACCTCTTTGCCGAACCTCTCGCGGAAGTAGCGTTTCCCGAACTCCGCCTGCCGGAACAGAACTTCGCCCGGCGTGATGATGGTGTCGGACTGCTCGACCCAGCCGCCGACCAGCTCCCAGCGCCCCGCGTCAACCAGTTCCCGGATTCCGGCGAAGAGCGCCGGGTCGCACGCTTCGATCCACTCGTAGCAGCTGCTCGACGAACGGCAGAACTTGAGGAACGGGTATTTCTTCAGCATCCGCACGACCGAGCGGCAGGTGTTCAGCCAGGTGGAACGGCCTTCGCGGAGCCGCCAGAGCCAGATGGGGTCCATGTGGGAGTTGGCGATGACGTACAGTTTTTTTGCGCTCATGATGACAGGTTCCGGATTCCTTCGTGTCAGGTGACGGTCATGATGTTGATTTTCTGTAGAATATAGCGCCGCTGTACCTCGGTGTCAAGGCGGGGAAGGGGGGCGGTTTTCCCGGAGAACAGTCGCCGCGCGGTTGACAAACCGGGGAAGTGGTGGTAATTTTTATCAATGAATGATCTGCATTGACCCCGCGGTGGATTCCGGCAGCGTTCCGGAGCCGCCCGGAATTTTTTTTTGATGGATACGGAACGATGGAAACAACGATTCAGACGCCGGAGCCGCCTCTTCCCGCCGCCTCCCGGGGGAAGCTCTGCTGGGTGCTTTTCTGGGAGTTCTTCAAAATCGCGCTCTTCGTGGTGGGCGGCGGATTCGCCATCCTGCTGGTGGCGGAGGAGGTGTTCGTGCGCAAGTACCACTGGCTCCGCGACGGCGAACTCTCCGACATGCTCGCCTTGATTCAGGTGGTGCCGGGGCTGACGGCGGGGAACGTCGCGATCTACGCCGGATTCCGGGTGGCCGGGTTTGCCGGGGCGTTCGCCGCGCTCACCGGGGTGGCGACCCCCTCGTTTCTGGTAATCAGCTTCGTGGCGATGGGGTTTGACCTCATTCCGATCGGGCACCCGCTGCTGGCCGGGGCGTTCGCCGGGGTGCGGACCGCGATGACCGCGCTCACGTTTGTGGCGATGCTCCGCATCTGGCGCGGGTCGGTGGGCAGTCCGGTGCAGAAGGCGCTCTTCTTCGCCTGTCTTCTGCTGATTCTGGTCGGGCACATCAATCCGGGCTGGCTGATCGGCGGCGGACTCCTCTTTGGCGTGATCTACTGCATACTGATCTGCCGGAAGATGCCGCCGGGCAGCGAGCTCGGGGAGGGCACGGCAAAATGATTCTGCTGAAACTTTTTCTGCTCTTCTGCGGCTTCGGTCTGCTCTGCCTCAACGGCGGCGGCAGTCTGCTGCAGTTCTACATCGACGAACTGGTCACCGCCCGGCAGTGGCTGACGCTGGAGGAGCTCGGCAACTTCATGGCGGTGTCGCAGATCACTCCCGGGCCGATCGGCGTCAACCTCGCCACCTTTCTCGGGTTCCGGCAGGCGGGCTGGGCGGGGGGACTCGCCGCCACCATCGGCTTGCTCACCCCCTCGATGATCCTGATGTCGCTGGCGACCCGCTTCTATCAGAAGGGGGAGAAGAGTTCTCTCGTGCGCAGTCTGATGTTCGGCGTGAAGCCGGTGACGGTGGCGCTGGTCGCCTCCGCGCTGGTCGCCTGCCTCGGCATGTCGATCTTCTCTGAACAGATTCCGATCGACTACTTCGTCCGGAAACTGGCGGGCAGCCCGGAGGCCTACACCGGGGAGTTCTCCGTCTGCTGGGAGATGTTCCCGGTGCTGATCTACTCCGGACTGGTTCTCTACTACCGCAAGATGAGCATCATGGGGGTGATCTTCACCTCCGCCGCGGCGGGGATGCTCCTCCATCTGCTCTTTTCCTGAACTTCAGCTCAGAGTTTGTCGAGCGCGAGGCGGATACGCCGGAGCGACTCCTCCCGGCCCAGAATCTCCATGATCTCTGCCGGGCCGCCGGGGGTGACCAGACAGCCGGAGACCGCGATCCGGATGCCCCACATCGGGAGCCCGAGCTTCATGCCGTGCTCCGTGGCGTACCCGGTGAAGAGGGCGCTGAGCGCTTCGGCGCTCCACTCCTGCTGCGCCTCGCAGGCGGGGAGCAGGTCGTTGAGGATCGTTTTCGCGATTTCCGGATTGGATTTGCTCTTCTTGTTGCAGAAGAAATCGACGGTGTATTCGGGCAGTTCCCGGAGGAAGGCGATCTTCTCCGGAATCTCATCGAGCTTCTCGACCCGCTGCTGGAGGAGCGGCGCGATCTTGTTCCATTTCTCCGCGAGGGGAGTTCCTTCGAGGCCGCTGAAGGCGAAGCTGCGGCGGGCGAACTCCTCCGGCGTCATCGCCTTGATGTACTCGCCGTTCATCCACTTGAGCTTATCGTAGTCGAAGACCGCGGGGGATTTGTTGAGCCCGTGGATGTTGAAGATCTCGATCAATTCCGGCATCGGGAAGATTTCGCGGTCGTTCTTCGGCGACCAGCCGAGCAGGGCGATGTAGTTGACGATCGCTTCGGGGAGGTACCCCTCGGCGACGAGATTTTCGAAACTCACTGAACCGTGGCGCTTGGAGAGCTTGGCGATGGTGCCGTCCTCGCTCCGCCCCATGATGAGCGGCAGGTGGACATACTGCGGAATCTCCCAGCCGAAGGCGGTGTAGAGCAGATTGTACTTGGGGGTGGAAGGGAGGTATTCCGAACCGCGCACCACGTGGGTGATCTGCATCAGGTGGTCGTCGACGACGTTGGCGAAGTTGTAGGTGGGCATGCCGTCGCGCTTGATGAGAATCTGGTCGTCGAGCACCTTGTTTTCGATGGTGATGCGGCCGAAGACGAGGTCGTCGAAGGTGCTGACTCCCTCCTTGTCGATCTTCTGGCGGATGACGTAGGGCTTGCCGTCGGCGAGATGCTCCTTCACCACCGCTTCGGAGAGGTTGCGGCAGCGGCCGTCGTAACCGGTGGAGACGCTCTCTTCATCGCCGTCGTGCTCTTCGGTTTTGTCGCAGAAGCAGTAGTAGGCCGCGCCGCGCCGGACGAGCTCCTCGGCGTAGGCGAGGTAGATCGACTTGCGCTCGCTCTGGACGTAAGGGCCGAAGTCGCCGCCGACATCCGGACCCTCGTCGTGGGGGAGCCCCGCCTGCTCGAGAGTGCGGTAGATCACCTCGACCGCGTTTTCGACGTAGCGGGTGCGGTCGGTGTCCTCGATCCGCAGGACGAACTTGCCGCCCTGCGACTTTGCCAGCAGAAAGGCGTAGAGGGCGGTGCGGAGGTTGCCCACGTGCATGAAGCCGGTCGGGCTTGGGGCGAAACGGGTTCTGACGGTCTGTGTGTTGCTCATGGCAGTAAAATCCATATCGTTGTGGAGTTGTTGATTGAAGACAAATACCCAATGTACAGTCGGAATGTGCCGATTGCAAATTTCAGCCGGCGGAATCCGCGGGAAAACGGCAAAATTTTATCGAGTGCTCCTTGAAAGAAGAGGAGGACGGCGTTATTTTATGCGGACTGCTTTCCCGAAGACATTTTTTTCAGAACACCCGGATTTCTCATGACCCAGGATATGACTGTCGGCAGCCCGCTGCGGCTGATCGTGATGTTCACCATTCCGCTGCTGATCGGCAACATCTTTCAGCAGCTCTACAACATTGCGGACACGGTGATCGTCGGCCGCACCATCGGCGTGCAGGCGCTGGCGGCGGTGGGCGCGACCGGACCGCTCTGCTTTCTGGTGCTCGGCTTCTTCTTCGGCTTCACCGGCGGGGTGACGGTGATCACCGCCCAGCGGTTCGGGGCGAAGGATCACCGGGGGGTGCGCCGTTCGATCGCCACGGCGACCATCCTCTGCACCGCGGTGTCGCTGATTGCGACCGTGGTGAGCGTGATCTTCACCCGGCCGTTGCTGCGGATGATGAATACGCCGGAGGATATCTTCGACGGGGCGAGCGGGTATCTTTCGGCCATTTTCATCGGCATCGGGGCGACGGTGTTCTACAACCTGATTTCCGGCATCATCCGCGCGCTCGGCGACAGCCGGACGCCGCTCTACTTTCTCATCATCGCCTCGGTGCTGAACATCGTGCTGGATTTCATCTTCATTCTCTGGTTCGACATGGGGGTGGCGGGCGCGGCGTGGGCGACGGTGGTGTCGCAGTTCGCGGCCGGGTTCTGGTGTTACCGCTACGCTCTCCGCCATTTCCGGGAGCTTCACCTGCGGCGGAGCGACTGGAGGTTTGACTGGATGTTCGCCTGGGAGCATCTGCGGATCGCACTGCCGATGGCGTTTCAGTTCTCGATTACCGCGATCGGAGTGATCGTCATGCAGGCGGTGCTGAACCGGTTCGGATCGACCACGATCGCCGCCTTCACCGCGGCGTCCAAGGTGGATCAAATCGCAGTTCAGCCGGGATTTTCGATCGGCATTGCGGTGGCGACCTTCGCGGCGCAGAACTACGGAGCGAAGCTCTACACCCGGGTGCGTCATGGCGTGAACGCCTGCATGAAGCTTTCGACGGTGTTCGCGGTGCTGATCGGCATTGCGGTGATCATGTTGTGTCCGCAGTTCACGGCGCTCTTTCTCGGCGAAGGGCAGAGCGAGATCGTTCACCTGGTCCGTATCTACATGATTACCAACGGCGGATTCTATGTTTTGCTCGGATTTCTCTTCATCTACCGCAACGCCCTGCAGGGGATGGGGTACGCCTTTGTGCCGATGATGGCGGGGGTGAGCGAACTCTTCGTCCGTTCGTTCGGCGCGCCGCTGCTGGGGGCGTGGTTCGGGTATGCCGGGGTGTGTCTCTCCAACCCCGCCGCATGGATCGGGGCGCTGATTCCGCTTTCGTGGAGCTATCTCCGGCTGATCCGGCGGCTCACCGGCCGTTACTTCTGATCGACCAGACCGGTCAGGAGATTTCGAACACCTCGCCGCAGCCGTAATAGCCGCCGCCGACGACGAACTGCCGCAGACCGGGGGCGATTTCTTCGGCATAGTTCTGATGGAAATGGACGTGTCCGGCGAGCACCGCCTTGAGCAGCGGTTCCCGTTTCAGGCGCGCGATGAAATCGAGAGTGGTTTCGTCCGGCGGGCAGGTGTCGAATTTCCGGTGCCGTTCCGGTGCGTCCGGCGGACAGCCGATCAGAGCGAGCGACCCTTTTCCTTCGTTGTCGAACCGGTAGTCGGCGAGTGCCGGTGTGTAGATCGGGTTGTGGATCAGCAGAATCATCGGCATTCCCCGTTCGACCTCCCGTTCAAACCGTTCCCGCTGGTCGGTGGTGAAACGGTAATTGCCGTTGTCGATGGCGATCAGATTGAGGCCGTGGATCTGCCGCGAGTCGAAGTAGAGGTTGTTGCGGAAATAGCGCGGCACCAGGTGCCGTCCCGCTTCGGCCTCCTCCGGCGTCTCCGGATGCTGGCCCGAGTAGTGAGTGTATTCGTGGTTGCCTGCGCACATGAAATAGTCGATTCCGGCCAGGTCGAAGAGCTTCTGCGCCACTTCGAGATTCTGGAGAGAGACGAAGTCGATGAGGTCGCCGCAGTGAAGCATGAGGTCGCAGTGATCGCGGGTGTAGAGCAGCGCGTCGAGAAAATAGGGCACATTTCTGCCGATGTTGGTGTAGACATATTCTCCGTAACGGCGGATGGCGATGTTGTATTTGGCGGCATTGTCGCGGCCGTCGGCGAAGAGCAGATGGGTGTCGGCGATATGGAGACAGCGCAGGGGTTTCTCCATGCCGATATGAAGCGGAATGACAGAATATTCCATCGTTTTGACCTCCCGGGGGTGAAATGGTTTTTCTGCCATATTTTACCATGAAGCAGGTTGCATCGTCCTGTGAAACGTGGTATTTTTGATACAGAAAAAGAAAAAGAGATGCGGAATAACGAAAGATGAGGCAGCTTGCCGATATTGAACTTTTTCTGCGACAGCCCGCCTGTTTTCAGGCGCGCAGCCGGGATGGTTCGATCTGCCGGGCCGGAGAACATGGCATCGGGGAGGCGGTGCGGTATACGGGGAAGGCGGCACTGCCGCCGGAACTGGCCTGTTTTTCCGCTTATCACACGTTTCTGGAAGGATACAGTTTTCAGCGTCGGCGTCGACAGAATTTTCTTTCGCTGGAATACGTGGTGTCGGGGGAGATTCTGCTGCGCTGCGGCGGCCGCGCCTATGCCGCCGAGGCGGGGGATCTCTTTCTCCTGCGTCCGGGGGCGGAGAACGACTGGCTCCATCCGGAGGGATCGTCCTGCGAGAAGTACGGCATCTTAATGCGGGGAACGTGGCTGAACCTTCTGCTGGAACGTTTCCGGCTCGACGGTGTGGATTTCGTCCCCGGGGCGGAATCCGGCGCGGTGCAGTCGTTGTTTGCCCGGGTTTGCCGCGATCTGCGGGAGGAGGCGGCGGAACTGCTGGGCGGAGACGCGTTTGCCGTGTTGCAGATGGTGCGCCGTTTTCTGGATGCGGCGCCGCCGCTTCCGGAACTGGACCGGGCGATTCTGGACTATTTCGACCGCCACTTTGCAGAGCCGTTTCATCCGGGGGAAGTGGCGGCCCGCTTTCACATGAGCGAACCGACCTTCCGTCGCCGGGTGGTCGCGCTGACCGGGCGGACGCCGTTTCAGCAGGCGGTTCGATTGCGCATGCTGCGGGCGGAGAGTCTGCTGGCGGCGGGAACTTTGCGGATCAAGGAGGTGGCGGCCGAGTGCGGATACAATTCCGCCTATCATTTTACCAATGAGTTCCGCCGGATTTACGGAGTTTCCCCCTCGCAATACCGGATGGATCACACAGGCTTGAACCACAGTGGAGAGAAGACGGAGGAGGTATGAAACACGATTCTGTCCGGAGCGGCGCTGCCGGTTTCGGGGTGAGCCGTGCGACGCCGGCCGGGAAGGCGGGGCTGGATCTGGTTGACGGCGAAGCGCAGGTTTGCGCCGGGGCGAAAGTGCGGCCGGTTAAAACGGAGGCGCGCTGATGGGCGACTGCCGGGAGAAAACGCCGGGACGGGTGATTCTCGCCACGGAACGGCTGATTTTGCGGGAGATGACGGAGGAGGACCTGCCGGCGCTTCGTTCGATGTTGCAGGATATCGAGGTGATGTACGCGTGGGAGCACGCTTTTTCGGAAGAGGAGGTGCGGCAGTGGCTGGCGCGGATGCTGTTCCGCTACCGGGAGTACGGCTGCGGTTACTGGCTGGCGGTCGAACGGAACTCGGGCGAAGCGGTCGGTCAGATCGGACTGATTCCGGAGGAGATCGAAGGCCGCTCCCATCTCGGCGTCGGCTGGATGCTGCGCCGGGAGTTTCAGCATCGCGGCTACGCGACGGAGGGCGCGCGGGGATGCCTCGACTTCGCATTCCGGGTGCGGAAGGCGGGGCGGGTCATCGCCGACATCCGGCCGGAGAACGCCAGTTCGCTCCGGGTTGCCGCCCGGCTGGGCATGCTCCGCGCGGGGCGGTATGAAAAGCCGGTCGGCGACCGGATCATGGTACACGATCTCTTTTCTGTGCGGGATCCCCGGGCGGAAGCGCCGGATCGGCCGCCGCCATCCCCGGAACAGCGGGCGGAGCTGGAGCAGTTGCTTGCCCCGGTGGTCGCGCGGTTCGGCGGGCATCTGAAGGTCGGCTGCGGCGGTGGCTCTGTGGTGCGGGCGGATTGTTTCCCCGCGGGAACCGCTTCCCGGACGGAATTGAAAAATTCTCTGGCCGAACTGGGATTTTTCCCCTGCGGCGGTACGGCACGGGAGGAGCGGTTCGCGGAGACGCTCCGGCTCCCGTTCCGGCACGATCTGGTGCTCCATGCCGCGGACGAGGCGGCAACCTGTGCGGCCGTCGCCTCGTGCCACCGTCAGGTACGGGAGGGGTATGACCGGATTGCGACGTGGATCGCCGGGGCGACGCCCGGCTCTTACGGGCGGGAGGCGCTCGAAGCGTGGATCGCCCGGCTTCCGGCCGGCATCTCCATTCTGGAACTCGGCTGCGGCTGGGGGCGGCAGACGCAACTTCTGCTCGAACGCGGCTTCCGGGTGACCGGCGTGGATTTCTCCGGGGAACTGCTGAAGCTGGCGCGGCGGAACGCTCCCGGTGCGACTTTTGTGCAGTGCGATGCGGCGGAGTTCCGTTCTGCGGAACGGTTCGGCGCGGTGCTGGCGTGGGATTCGCTCTTTCATCTCGCGATCGGGGAACATGGGGCGATGCTGCGCCGGATCGCTTCGTGGCTGGAGCCGGGCGGCCGTCTGCTGCTCACCGGCGGGGTGCGGCCGGGAATCGCCTCCGGCCGGATGCAGAATGTGGAATTTCCCTATTCCTCGCCCGGGCGGGCGGGATGGGAGAAACTTCTGCCGGAAGCCGGACTGCGGATTGTATCGCTCACCGACGATCAGCCGGACCATCTGGTGATCGTTGCGGAACGGCCCGGTGTGTGAGAAAGACAAAAAAAATGGTGCGCTCACGGGGACTCGAACCCAGGACCCAGTGATTAAGAGTCACTTGCTCTACCAACTGAGCTATGA
>NZ_DBEXAY010000281.1:0-5186 GCF_048170485.1 Victivallis sp.
TCCCGGTGGTATAGTGATAAATCAGCAAGGAAACAGGATCATCGAGATGAAATACAAAGCCATTTTTCTCTGCAGTCAGCCGTCACAGATTGACTACGTCTATTCGCCGGACCGCAAGGCCCGGCTCGCCGAACTCACCGACCTGCGGCCCGCCACCGTCACGCCGGACGAACTGGCCCGCGGCGGATTCTCCGATGTGGAAATCGTCTTTTCCACCTGGGGCATGCCCTCGCTTTCGGAGGAGGAGCTGGCGCAGTATCTGCCGAAACTCAAAGTGGTTTTCTACGGTGCCGGCGCCACCGACAGCTTCGTCCGGCCACTGCTGGCCCGCGGCGTGAAAGTGCTCAGCGCCTGGCAGGCCAATGCCATCCCTGTGGCGGAATTCTGCGTCGCTCAGATTCTGCTGTCGCTCAAAGGATACTTCCGCAACAGCCGGGAGATCCACCGTACCGGCGACTGGCAGAGCGGCAAGCCCTGCATCGGCCCCGGCGTCTACGGCGAAACCGTGGCGCTGATCGGCGCCGGAGCGATCTCCACCAAAGTCAAGGAGCTGCTCAAGGCGTTTCAGGTCAACGTCGTCGTTGTCCCCTCCCGCCCGGAACGGCGTACCGTTTCGCTGGAAGAGGTGTTCAAAACCGCGCTCGTCATCAGCAATCACCTGCCGAACCGCGACGACAATATCGGCGTTCTGCACCGGGGGCTCTTCGCTTCGATGCGTCCCGGCGCGACCTTCATCAACACCGGGCGCGGCGCCCAGGTCGATGAGGCCGGTCTCGTGGAGGTGCTCGAATCGCGCCCCGACCTCACCGCCCTGCTCGATGTAACGCATCCGGAGCCGCCCGAAGCCGGGTCCAAGCTGTACACGCTGCCGAACATCCGGCTGTCGAGCCACATCGCCGGCTCCGTCAACGACGAGGTCCACCGCATGGCGGACTACATGATCGAAGAGCTGGAACGCTACCTCGCCGGCGAGCCGCTCCGTTATGAAGTCAACGAATCGATGCTGCTCACCAGCAAGAAATAACCGCCGGCTTTCCCGGCAAAGAGCAAACGGGGCGCGATAGAGAGAATCCTCTCTGCCGCGCCCCGTAGTTTTCTTACACTCAGGGGGTCGTCCCCGCCGCGGCCAGAATCAGCAGGGCATCCCCCGCAGCCTCCAGCCGGATCGACCGCAGTTCCTTCTGCGGCGCAGGATTGGGCAGCTCCACCACGAACAGGCCGTATTCGTTCATCCGGGTGCTGACAAAACGGAACGCGGGCGGCACACCATTCCGATCGGAAGCGAGAAACCAGTCGCGCAGTTCCCGGCCGTTCCGCAACGGGAACGGCCCGGCCGAGGTCGCATCCGCATACTGGATCGTGACGTTCCCCAGAACTCCGGCCTCCGCCGGGACATAGGCCGCACCGATCAGCAGCACCACCGCCTGTGCCTTTCCGCTGCGGGGAATGGTGACGGAAGCGCCGTCGAGTCCGCGCCATGCCCCTTTCGACAGCAGCCGGGGCCGGGCCGCCGGACGGAATGCAAATCCGGAAGCCTTCACACGGCTCTGCATCTTCTTCGACAGTTCGCCGGTCGACACCTGATCGCCACCCCGCACCGCCGTCGCAGATTTACCGGCCGGAAGAGCCAGCGAAACAAGTTCCCGCGCCGGAGCCTGATCGCGGTGCAGAGAGAGTTCATCGGCAATCAGAGTTCCCGCCTTTTCAATTCCGAGGGAGAAGACCAGCGTCGCCGTCGTCTTCGGAATCTCCATCACCACCGAACGCCGCACAAATCCCTTCCCCGGCTCCACCGGCCGAGCGTGATAGCGTTTGAAGTAGCCGCTGGAGCGCTCGAAGACATCGACGTAGGGGGCAATCGCCTGCGTGCCGGGATTCTTGAACATCCCCTCCAGACGGAACTTGCCGGTGCCGGCGAGCCGGGCGTCGAAGAAGGCGTACACCCGCCCCTTCCCCGAGGATTTGAGCTGCATCGCGTAATGTCCCTTCGCCGCGTCGCGGGTCACGGTGATTTCGCCCGCCGGGTCGTAGGTGTTGGAACGGAACTGCCACTTCTCAATCTTCGCATTGCGCAGACCGCCCATCGCAATGTCGCCGGAAATCTCCTCGAACGAGGGATTCGGACAGAAGTTGACGATATCCCCGTATTCGACGATCTTCTTCAGCGGCGACCGGCTCACGATGTAGAGAAACTCCGTCGGCCGCTCCGTCACTCCATCCTTCAGCGCGACCGGCGCGCCGAAAAGATCATAGACGGCAAGGATATCCCCCTCCAGACGCCACCGCCCGGTGATCGAGGTCCGCCCCATCACCGTCAGCACGGTGCCGTCGGTCCGGCGGAAGGTGTGCCGCAGATCGTAACCGGAAGCCGGTTCGGTCTTCAGAACGCCGGTGTAGCGGTCGCAATGTTTCAGCATATCGGCGCAGAAGGCCAGCGCCGGCATGGCCGGAATCGGCGAAAGCGTATGATGCGAGAAGAAGAAATCCTCCCCGAAGCTGAAATACTTCTCGAAGTTCTCTTCGATGAACCAGAACTGGATCGCCGCCGTCAGCACCGCCTGCGCACGGGGATCGGCGATGGTGTGCCACATCTGTTCGGTCTGCCACAGCTTCATGCCGAGACGGGCCTTTTCCACCGCCTGCTTCAGTTCGGGAATTCCCCAGAGCCCCTGATAGGAGTGAACGTTGTAATAGTCGCAGTAGTTCGCCGCCCCCATATTGAGCAGGTCGAACGGCATCTTTTGGTCGCAGGCGTTGCCGTAGCCGAATCCGCTCACCAGAATCTTCGCCTCGGGATCGGCCCGCCGGATCGCCCGGTACGCCGCCTTGAGCAGTTCGAAATACTCCTCCGTCGAACCGGAGAAGCTGGCCGCCGGCATCGGCGGATGCCAGTCCACCTCGTTCCAGATCTCCCAGGCGGGGACCCGCCCCTTGTAACGGGTGGCGACCGCTTCGACATACTTCTCCCAGTCCGCGACGGAACGGGGCTTCCGGCTGCCGGTCCGGCCGGCATTCTTGTGGGTGTTGATGCATTCAGGATCCGCGGCCCAGGCCGGGGGTTCGCCCAGAATTCCCAGCAGCCGGATGCCGTTCTTCTCCGCCTGATCCACGACCCAGTCGCTCCACTGCCAGTCGAATTTGCCCGGTTCCGGCTCCACGACAAACCATTTGAACGCATTGCCGCGGCTCCAGGTGATTCCCATCTTCTTCAGCACTTCGGGCAGATCGGAGAGGTGATGGCCGATGTATTCGGCAAACGCTCCCTCCGGCAGATTCGCATCGGTGCGGTTGATCCGGGCGTGGCTGAAAGAGTAACTGCGCGTGCCGGCGGGCCCCCGCACCTCCAGCGTGAACGAGTAATGCCCCGGCGCCGACACCGGCAGCGGCAGCGTGATCTTCTGCAGACGGGTGCGGGGAGCAATCCGGACGGTCCTGCGGGTGACTTTGCCGTCGCCCGCGGTGAGGATCAGTTCGAAAACCGCCTCTTTCGAGGTAAAATTCGCGCCGTCCAGCTGAAGCTTCGCCGCTTCCCCCGGCAGGGAAAAGGAGTCGGTCAGCGACCAGACCGGCAGAATCCGGCACTCGGCGTTCCAGGATTCCGGGAGGGGAAGTGCGGTGTTTTCGCCATTCCAAAGCAGCGTGGTATCCGGATTTTTCTCCATCGGGCGCTGTGGATCGGCGTGCAGTTTTCCCGGTTCAAGTTCGCGGGCCGAAACCCGCATCTGCCGGGCGAAATAGGGCGCTCCTGCCGCAACGCGGAAGAGCCCCGGCATCGGTTCGAGTTCCGCCGGCGCTTTCCCGGCGTTTCCGACCGGGCGGCCGTTGACGAAAAGCCGGACACCCTTGCGCCCCCAGGAGAGCGCCAGCGTAACCGGAACATCTTTGTGGATCACCGTTTCACGATCCACCGTCGCGCGGCATCCTGCGGCGGAGGCGACGATGCCGCGCTGGTTGCTTTCTCCGCTGAAACAGCAGATGCTCAGCAGATTTCTCCCGAACGGCACCTCCTGCGCCGGAACGGTTTCAAACAGGAACGCCCACTCGTTCTCAAACTCTCCGGCCGGCTTCTTCGGGCAGAATGTGATTTCAATCGTGCCCTCTTTCGGGTTGAGAGTTCCCGCTGCCGGGAAGGAGAGAAACTTCCCCTTGTAGAGCGACGCACCGCCGGCGAGAAGCATCCAGCAAGAAAATACAAGTCCCAGGAATAAACGCATTTTTTCCCCCTTATTCAGAAAGTTCAATATACTCCGTCGTGCCGGATCCACTTGCAGCGGTCATCCCGATGGGTGTCATCCACCCACGGCCCGTAGATCGGACTGGCAGGATCGTTGAGAATCCGCTGACTGGCGATCTCCCCCCGGGCCCCGGCCGCAATCGCACTCTCCACATGCCCGTCGACGAAGACCGCGTTGCATTCGGAATACCCCTTGTGGGGAGCCCAGGCGACGCCGCCCGAGCTGCCCGGCCCCGAATAGGTGTTGTCAATTGCAAAAATTCCCAATGGCGCCAGATCTCCCAGCACCCGGTTGCCCCGGGCGCCTTCCAGAAACATGACCGTCTCCGAGGCCCGGCGGCACATCGAGAGCTTTACGCTCGAGGATTGCGAGAAGAGGTATTTATGGTTGGCGCCGTAATCGGCCGTCGTCCAGCCGTTGGCATTCGGGTCTTCCCGTTCCGACGCCTCATTGTCCCAGAACTCCTGGTAATAGGTGGATGTGGCCAGAAACCGGGTGCGGGAAGGACATTTGAGCTGTTTCTTCGTCAGAAACTTATCCCGCACCAGAATTCCCGGCCAGCGGTTCTGGCTGCCCTGCTGGCAGGGGAGAAACGTATCGTCATACCCCTGCAGATAGTTGTGCATGGCAAGCCCGAGCTGTTTGAAGTTGCTTTTGCAGGAGATCGATTTGGAACTGTCCCGCGCCTTGTTCAACGCAGGCAGCAACAGCGCCGCCAGAATCGCGATGATCGCGATTACGATCAGCAATTCGATAAGGGTGAAAACTTTTCGGCAATGTTTCCTGTTTTGCGCGGCAGAATGCAATTGGCTCATAGCGTCCTCCCTGTATGGTTCACGGGGGTTAAGATATTCTCTCAAAAATGGAAAAGCAAGAATAAATTCCGCCCCGGTTGTGCATTTTTTTGCATAATTATTTGCTTTTTCACCCCCGCCGCTCGATTTTAAAAAG